>DATBCM010000001.1:0-2409 GCA_036270455.1 Gemmatimonadales bacterium
GATCTTGGACAGAGCCGAATAGAGGGTGGTCGTCTTGCCTGACCCGGTCGGACCCGTCACCAGGACCATCCCGTACGGATTCAAGATCGCTTTCATCAAGTCCGCTTCGGCCTTGGGCTCGAAGCCGAACTTGGCAAGATCGAGCGTCAGGTTCCCATTGTCGAGGATCCGCAGCACGATCTTTTCGCCGAACAGCACCGGTAAGGTCGACACGCGGTAGTCGATCACCCGCGTGCCCATCTTCAGCTTGATGCGCCCATCCTGCGGCACCCTCCGTTCGGCGATATTCAGCGCCGCCATGATCTTCACCCGGGAGATCAGCGCTGCCCGCCACTTGATGGGCGGCTTCATCACTTCGTGCAGAGCGCCGTCCACCCGGTAGCGCACCCGCATCTCGTGCTCGAAGCATTCGATGTGGATGTCCGACGCGCCGCGGGTGACCGCGTCCGCCAGGAGACCGTTGATCAGCTTGACGACCGGCGCGTCGTCCGCCAGGTCCTCTTTCTTGACGTCCTCGTCGGACTGCTCCTCCACCACCTCGAGGTCGTCTTCCGCTTCGACACTCTTGAGGAGGCTCTGAAGCTGAGCGTCCGACTGCTGGTAATACTTGTCGATCGCGTTCCGCAGGGTGTATTCGCCCGCGATGACCGGGAAGATGTCACAGCGGGTGATGAACTTGATGTCTTCGATCGCCGTGACGTTGTTCGGATCCCCGATCGCGATCGTGAGGGTGCGTCCCTCCCGCTTGAGGGGGAGGACGGTGTGTTTGGCCGCGATGTCCCCGGGAATGAGCTTCAGGATCTTGGGGTCGACCTCGAAGCGAGAGAGGTCCACTGCGGGCATCCGGTATTGCCGGGCCAGCATCTTGGTGATCTCGGTTTCCTCGACGAAACCGAGCTTCACCAGGGTGTAGCCCAGACGCATCCCGCTGGCCTTTTGCTCGGCCAGGGCCTTTTTGAGCTGTTCCGGGGAGATCAGCCCCTCACGAAGGAGGATATCGCCCAGTTTTTCGGTGGTTGCCGCCGGTACAGCCGTATGCAACTCGTTGTGGTTGAAGCATCTAACATAGTTTGGGGGGTGGGTGTGTCAAGGCGCGGGAGGCGCCTCCCCGGAGAAGGTGATCGCGTTCCGCAAGCCCTCCAACAGCTTGGGACCCACCCCTGGCACCGAGTCGAGGGCGGTGAGCGAGTGGAATGGCCCGTGAGCGGTCCGCCACTGGACGATGCGCTGTGCGAGCGCCGGCCCCACGCGCGGCAGGCGCGTCAGCTCCAACGCGGTCGCCTGATTGAGGTCGATCCGTTCTCCGGGTTGCAGGGGACGGGAGAGCCGGAGGGCCTGGTGCGCGACCTCTCGTGGCGATACGGGAGGCGAATCGCTGGCCGGAACGAAAGACACGTCTCCGGGGGCCTGGGCCGGGCGCGGCGCCAGTGCGAAGCGGGTGCCGGCGCCGCCGAGGAGGAGGAGTCCGAGGAGGAAGGCTGCGCGCTTGTCGTCCATGGCCTGGAAGCTACGGCCCGCCACCCTCTTCACCGTGATCCGATTTACGCGAGACGTACCTAGCGAACGAGAGCCACCGCCACATCTCCAACCATCTGCAGAGACTCCGCCGACACCTTGTCGATCGTGTCTTCTACCGTATGCCAGTACGCGTGATAGCCGTCGAAATCCACCACGTCGACGGTGTGGATGCCGGCGTGCTGCAGCATGGTGTGGTCGTCGATCAGGGACGGTCCGGGCTGCTTGAGGAACGTCTTCCCGTACCCCAGGGAGTCGGCCACGCGCCAGACCCGGTCGACGACTTCCGGCGCGAATGCCTGAGAGTACTGCTCCACCGGAAGGGCCAGGTTCTTGGCACCGATCATATCGAAGAGCACGGCCATCATCGGCGTGTACTTCGCATCGGGCAGGTGCTTGGCGAAGTACCGGGAGCCCATGAGCACGTCGGAGAACGACGAGTCGAGCGTGGACGTGTCGAAGTTGCCGTAGTCCTCTCCATCGACGAACAGGAGGTCCACGCCCACGGCGGGCGGCCGCTGCTTCAGGGCGTCGGCGATGCCCAGGAGCACGGCGACGCCGGACGCTCCATCATTGGCCCCCGGAACGGGTTTGCGCTGGTTCCCCAAATTCGCGTCCTGGTCGGCGACGGGCCGCGTGTCCCAATGCGCGAGGTAGAGCACGCGATCCGCGGCGCGGGGACGGAAGCGGGCGAGGTAGTTCTTCAACCGGATATGCTCACCCTTCTTGTTGGTCACCGTGAACGACTGGACCACCACGGTGTCGGCGCGTTTCCGGAGCTGCGCCTCGATCCAGTCCCCGCAGCTGTCGTGGCCCGGCGTGTTGGGGATCCGAGGCCCGAACTTCATCTGCGCTTCGAGGTATGTGAAGGCGCGGGCGCCGTCGAACTCCCTG
>DATBCM010000002.1:0-2998 GCA_036270455.1 Gemmatimonadales bacterium
CCATCATCCATGAGCTGGGTGGCGCGCGGATGGGTGACGATCCAGGCACCTCGGTGGTGGACCCGCATTGCCAGGTCCACGGCGTGAAGAACCTGTTCGTCGCCGACGGATCGCCCTTCGTGTCCCAGGCTGACAAAAACCCGACCTGGACCATTCTGGCGCTCTCGCTCCGCACCTCGGAATACGTCGCGGAGCAGATGAAGAAAGGAGCGCTCTGATGGCCATGACTCGTCGTGACGCCGCGAAGCTTCTGGCGGTCGCCCCGGTGGCGACAGCGTTCCGGTGGACGCCCGAGTCGGTGCGCGAAGCGGCCGCGCTGGCCCGCGAGGCGCTGGCGGGGCCGTCGGGGCCGTCTGGGACGCCGTTCCAGCCGAAGTTCTTCACCGCGCACGAGTGGCGTACGGTCCGGGTGCTGGTGGATCTGATCATCCCGGCCGACGGGCAGTCGGGCAGTGCCGCGCAGGCCGGGGTCCCGGAGTTCATCGACTTCATCTGCGTGGACGACAAGAATCTTCAGATCCCCGTACGGGGAGGGCTCGCGTGGCTCGACACCGCGTCACGCGAGGCGTTCGGGAAGGCGTTCGTCGACGGAGCCCCAGCGGATCAGACCGGCATCCTCGACCGGATCGCGTGGCCCAAGAAGGCGAAGCTGGAGGACCTCCAGGGAGCTGCCTTCTTTTCGAGCTTCCGTGATCTCACCGGGTCGGGGTTCTACTCGAGCCGGATGGGGGTTCACGATCTCAAGTACATCGGCAACACGTTTGTCCCCGAATGGAAGGGCTGTCCCCCGGAGGCGTTGGCCAAACTGGGAGTGCGCTATTCATGACTGACCGACGGCTGGGGATCGGCTTCGTGGGTTCGGGCTTCAATGCCCGCTTTCATATGTTGGGCTTTCAAGCGGTCCGGGATGCGGACATTCGTGGCGTGTGGAGTCCGAACGCCGCCCGGGCGGGAGAGGCGGCGGCGTACGCCAAGAAGCTCGATGTGGGGGACGCCAAGCCTTATCGGTCCATCGCCGAAATGGTGGCGGACCCCGCCATCGACGCGCTCTGGCTCTGCGGCCCCAACCAGGCGCGGATCGCGAACGTCGAAGAGATCGTGGACGCCGTGACGCGCGGAAAGGGTGAGCTGAAAGGCCTTGCCTGCGAAAAGCCCCTCGCGCGCAACGTGGCGGAAGCGGAGAAGGTGGTCGAGCTGGTGAAGAAGGCGAATCTCCCGCATGGCTATCTCGAAAACCAGCGCTTTGCGCCCCAGGTCGAGACCGGCAAGAACCTGATCTGGGCGCGGGGCGCGAAGCTCACGGGGCGGCCCTATCTCGCGCGGGCTGCCGAGGAGCACGCGGGGCCGCACATGCCCTGGTTCTGGCAAGGCAAGCTCCAGGGTGGCGGCGTCCTGAACGACATGATGTGCCACTCGGCTCTCGTCGTCCGTCATCTGCTCACGGCGCCAGGCGCGCCGGCATCGTCCGTGAAACCCGTGCGGATCACGGGCCACATCGCGAGCCTCAAGTGGAGCCGACCGGAGTACGCGAAGAAGCTGGCCGACACCATGGGGAAGGACGTGGACTACGCGAAGACTCCCGCCGAGGACTTCGCGAGCGTGATGATCGAGTTCCAGAGCGCCGATGGCCACAAGGTGCTGGGAGAGGCGACCACCTCCTGGAGCTTCGTCGGCGCGGGCCTGCGTCTCTCGGCGGAGTTGCTCGGTCCCGAGTACTCGATGTCGTGGAACACGCTCGACTCCGGGCTCAAGCTCTTCTTCAGTCGCGAGGTCAAGGGCAAGAGCGGCGAGGACCTGGTCGAAAAGCAGAATGCCGAGATGGGACTGATGCCGGTAGTGGCGAGCGAGGCCGCGGCCTATGGATACGAGGCCGAGGATCGCCACTTCGTGCGGGTGTTCCTGGGGAAGGAAGAGCCGTTGCTGACGTTCGCTGACGGGCTCGAGGTGGTGCAGATGCTGATGACGGCGTACCGCAGTGCGGAGGAGGGCCGGACCGTGGACTTCTCTCCGAATGACATCCGTTCGTTCATCCCCGCGGTCGCGAAAGGAACGTGGAGGCCATGATTCGGGCATTTGCAGGCCTTAGCGCACTTAGCGTCTTAGCGACTTGGCCACTGGTTTCACAGGGGAAATGGCCGCCGAACTCTATGGATCGGCCCAAGCCGCCGGTAGTGACCGTCGGACCCGCGCCGGCCCCGGCGCCGCCACCGTCGGATGCCATCGTGCTCTTCGACGGCAAGGACCTGGCCGGTTGGGCGTCCGACAATGACTCCAGCCCCGCCAAGTGGGTGGTGAAGAACGGCTACATGCAGGTGGTGCCGGGGAAGGGGGGGATCCACACCACGCGCGGGTTCGGCGACGTGCAGCTGCACATCGAATGGTCACCGCCCACGCCGCCCCATGGTGAGTCCCAGGAGCGTGGCAACTCGGGCGTGTTTCTCATGAGTCACTACGAGATCCAGGTGCTCGACATCTACCACAACATCACGTACGCCGACGGTGAAGCGGGAGCCGTGTACGGGCAGACGCCGCCGCTCGTGAACCCGGCAAGGGCGCCGGGTCAGTGGCAGGTCTACGACATCATCTTCCACCGTCCGCACTTCGACGCGAACGGCACCGTGACCCAGGATGCGCGGGTGACGGTGTTCTTCAACGGTGTGCTGGTGCAGGACAACACCGATATCACGGGTTGGACGGTCCACGGTGCGGTGGCCAAGTACCAGCCCCACGCTGACGCCATGCCCCTCGGCCTGCAGGATCACGAGAATGCGGTGCGGTACCGGAATATCTGGGTGAGAGAACTGAAAGCTTCGGAGTAGGGGCTTTACAGCAGGGGGAGTTTAGACGCCGGGGCGTGGCCCCGGCGTCAACCTACCCGCGGGGCAACGACTGGGAGGTTAGTTCTGTGACGAGGCCCTTTAGGGTGGGTTGACGCCGGGCCCATGGCCCGGCGTTTTCAGGGGGTCACTCCCCAGTGGGCCGATTCACGTCAGAGTAG
>DATBCM010000003.1:0-2243 GCA_036270455.1 Gemmatimonadales bacterium
GGCATCGGCGAGGTCCGCGTCCGAATAGCCGTGCACCTTGGTCGCGGACGACGGGACTCCATGCTCCGGCCGGACGAGTCGCGAGAATCGCTCGACGACCTGCCCGTCCACGACGCGCACCGCGGCCAGATCGACAATCTCGGCAGTATCCGGATCCGTGCCGGTCGTTTCCGTATCGAAGGTGACGAAGCGAGTGAGCGAATCGGTGTCCTCAGCCGCATGCGCGAGCTGCAGGGCCTTGAACACGGTCAGGGCGAGCCCGGCGGCACCCGCATTCGCCGCGCCGATCGAGACGTCATCGGGTCCCGTCTCTCTGCTCGCGTCGGGAGTCCCCACATTCCGAAGTCCAGAGGCGATCACCATCCCTCGAAGGGCGAGGCCCAGCCCGTTCATGGGCTCGATCACGACGGCGCCGGTCCCGGCCAGGACCCGCTTGAGTCCTTCGGCGAGGCGTACCGCTTCAGGAAGGGCCGCCGGGTCGGTCAGGTCCTCATGCCGCTCTTCCAGGACATTCCGGTAGGGAGTAAGGCGCTGGGAGAGCAGCTGGTCCACGAGCCCGCCCAACGTGCGTTCGGAGCGCCTGAGGGCGTCGAGGTTTTCGCAATCGAATACGAACTTCCAGAGTTTCTTGGCGTCGGGGTCCTTCCGGGGCCGCTTCAGCGCGAGGGCGCGAACGGCCACGAGAACGTCGGCGCCCTTGGCGACCGCCTCCACCTCCAGATACAGGTCCGCAGGGAGCATCCCCTCGGCCAGCGAGAGTATGGCCGCTTGATCCGTCGGATCTCGGACGATGCGGAGCGCCCGGATCACCGGGCCGACGACGTCGTCCTCGTTGAGCGAACGCCCCCGCGCCAGACGGCAGGGGATTCCGGCGCGCAGGAGGTGGCTCTCCAACAGGTCACCGACCTGGTGCCTCCGGTACAGGAGCGCGTAGTCCCCCCAGTCGCCTCCGTTCGAAGCCATATCCTCCTTGATGTCCCCCACCAGCCACTCCGCCTCGGTGTCTTCGTCGCCGAAGCCGAGCGCGCGGACGGGGTAGGGGGCGTCCCGGTCGGCGGAGAGCTGTTTGTGGAAGAGCTGGGGATTCTCTTCTACCAGCCGTCGCGCGACGTCGAAGATCTGCCGTGAGCTCCGGCAATTCCGGTCGAGGACGATCGGCGTGACGTCGTAGTCCCGCCGGAAAGAGTCCAACATCTTCGGGTCGGCGCCGGTCCAGCTGAAGATCGACTGGTCCTCGTCGCCCACCGCGAAGAAGTTCTTGTGGGGCGCCAGACGCTTGAGGATGGCGTACTGCATGGGACTCAAGTCCTGGAACTCATCCACCAGGAGATAATCCCAGCGAGCCGATATTTCGTCGGTGACCACGGGATGGTTGCGCAGCAGATCGTCGGTGCGGACGATGATGTCGTCGAAGTCGACGAGATTCCGCCGCACCAGATAGTCCGAATAGTCGCGGAAGATCTGTTCTTCTTTGGCGGAGAGCTTGAAGCCCTGCATGCGCCGGCGAGAGAACCGGTTCAGGAGGGACGTGCGCTCCCGCGTGTAGACCTTCAGACGGGCCAGGATGGCCAGCTGGTACGGCTCGTCCGCGACCCCGAATCCACGCGCCAGGCCGATGAGGTCGGCCCGCTCGCGCAGGAGATGCAGGCAGAGGGCGTGCAGGGTGCCCCGCGTCAGTTCCCCGGCCTTGCCCCCCAGCACTCTGCCGAGCCGGATCGCGATTTCCTCGGCCGCCTTGTTGGTGAAGGTGACGACGCAGATGCGGTCGGCGGCTATTCCCTTGTGTGTGATCAGATGCTCGATGCGGCTGATCAGACAGAACGTCTTCCCGGCGCCCGGTCCGGCTACCACAAGGACCGGACCCAGCGGGGCCTCGATGGCCTTTCGCTGATTCTCGAGCGGCGTAATGTCCATTTGGGCAGTAACGCAAGATACTGAGGAACAGCCACCCGGATTACCGTGGGGAACCGCCATCCGGAGTCCCGTGAACCCCCGGCTGACGCCGGGGGTTAGCGAAATTCGAAAGGCTCTTGGTGTACATGACCCCGGGCGCAAGCCCGGGGTTGGGAAGGACGGACGGTCGGTTTACCCCGGGCTCACGCCCGGGGTTAGTAACTACTCGGCGCGAAGCGCCTGCATCGGATCGACCCGGCTCGCGCGGCGGGCCGGGACCAGGCTCGCGAGCGTGGCCACGACCAGGAGCGTGCTCTCGACACCGATCAGGACGACTGGGTCGCGCGGGG
>DATBCM010000004.1:0-2810 GCA_036270455.1 Gemmatimonadales bacterium
CGGGCAAACGGGGCCTATCGCAGCGAGTCGTCTTTCACGGCTACGTCGAGGACTCGCGCGCCATCGTCGCACGGGCGGATGCCGCCCTCTGCAGTTCGCGCTCCGAGGGGCTGGGGCTCGCGCTTCTGGAGGCCATGTCCATGGCGCGACCCGTGGTGGGTTTCGCCGTCGGCGGCGTGCCCGAGATCGTGAGGGACAACGCCACCGGGCTTCTTTCGCGCGCAGGCGACGTCGCGGCCCTCGCGGCACGCATGCGCGAGGCTTGTGAGTCCCGAGACCGATTGCGAGAGCTCGGAGAAGCTGCTCGAAAGCACGTCATCGAGCGGTTCTCCGCTCACGCCATGCGTTCCCGCTACGCCGACGTATACGCATCGCTCGTTTCCTAAGCCTCTTCTGATGTCGCGCACGCCCGATGCGCACGGAGCGGGTGAGCTGCCGCGGTAGAACGATCGCCCGCCAACGATGGATCGGTGCTCGCTCGGGGTTGGGTCCATCGAGTAGGCGCCCCCAGTTTCCCAGGGGCGCCTCTCACGGAACCGGACGAGTGCTGTTCACATCCGGCTCTTCGGGACCGTGGGTTGCTACCCCCACAGCCAGCCGGTTGACGACTTCGCCCTATCCCAGCGCCAACCGAAGTTGCGCCGGGGCGACAACGGGCTTGTAGTGCCTCCGGTAGTGGTCCACGAGTGATACGAGTCCCCGGTCGGCGAAGTACGCGTTGCGGAGTCCTCGATGCACGGCAGAAGTGGAGCTCAGAGCCCATGTTGACCTACGGCCGGCATAGGTTGTGCTCCACGCCGCTTTCCGGCTCACTCCAAGCGCGATGAGCTTTCGCGCCATCGTGCGTTTGGTCTTCCAGTGATGAATCTGAAGCGCGCGTAGCCGTCGCCGGATGTGCGCGTCCAGGTCCTTGAGCGGCCTTTCGATGCCCGCGGTGCAGATTCCGAAGAAGCCGAGCCAGCCGAGCAGATACGCGTTGATGCCCTGGAGGCACGCACGAAGCGAGTTTCCCCAGGTCCGCGGTGTTAGCTCCCGCACTCGTGCGTCGATGCGGTCTCGCGACCGCTCCGACAACAGCACTTCGACCTCGCCGTCTCGCGGTTCACGCCGCAGTCGGAATCCGACGAAGTGCCGCTCTTCGGGTCGGGCAACGGCGCTCTTGCTCGCATTCACCTTGAGGCGCAAACGCCGCTCGATGAAGCTCACAATGCTCGCCAGTACCCGCTGCCCAGCGCGTTCGCTACGGACATAGATGTTGCAATCGTCCGCGTAACGCACAAAGCGATGTCCGCGCCGTTCGAGCTCAGAATCGAGTTCGTCGAGCACGATGTTGCTGAGCAGCGGCGAGAGAGGACCCCCTTGTGGGACTCCCTCGTCCGTACTCACCACCACGCCGTCGGGCATCACCACCTTGGCCTTCAGCATCTTTCCGATGAGTACGAGCAAGCGCTTGTCGCTGACTCGCTCTGCGAGTCGAGCCATCAGTCGCTGGTGATGGACCCGGTCGAAGAATCTCTCCAAGTCCAGGTCGACCACCCACTCATAGCCGTCTTCCAGGTGCTGCTTGGCCTCGGCAATCGCCGTATGGCAGCTTCGCTCGGGTCGAAATCCGTGGCTGCTCGCATGAAACATCGGCTCGTACAGTGGCTCGAGTACCTGCCGTACGGCTTCTTGCACCACGCGGTCGACCACGTTCGGAATGCCCAGACCCCGCTGACCTCCGCCCGCCTTCGGTATCCATACGCGCCGAATGTTGCCCGGCTCGTACTTCTCCAATCGCAATGCATCGGTTAGCTCCGCCAGCAGCCCCGACAGATGCGCGCGCACCTGCTCAATGCTCTGTTGGTCGGGGCCAGGGGCTCCCTGATTGGACGCTACTTTCTGGAAGGCCAACGCCAACCGGCGCGTCACTTCCTCCATCGTCGTCGCCGACGTGACTATCTCTTCCTTGCGCTTCGACTTCGGCGCCGCATGCATTGCAGAACCCCTCGGGTGGGGCACCGCTCCGCCGTCGGCCCCTTGCGGGTTTTCGGCTGTCTCGAAGCTCAGTCCAAGCTGCCACGCCTGTTGTTCGACCGTCGTCGCCTTCCCTCCCCGAGCCGACTCGAGCGGCCCGGTTACGACGGCCTTTCGGCCGCCTTGCGGTACTACGCGACGATCTGACTTCTGTCGGGCCATCGTCCTTCGTTCTTTCGTTCTTAGGGCCTACCGCCAACGGCTCGGAGCCCGACAGATCTCCTGGGGTAAAACACACCACCTTCGCGACCATCCCGTCGCCCGTACGGCCGCAGTTACCAACGGAAATCGGGCTTTGCTGCTGGAGGCCAGCTCACCCACTGCGGACGCCTCACGGCGCTTTGCTTTCGCTCGAAACGGTCGCGCACCTATGACTTCCACCAAACGGCCCCTCGCGGGTTGAAGGCCGGAGCGCGGCCACCGCTCTTGTCTCTTCAGTGTCGGTTCCCTCCGTCAGGGCCCCGGGTTTGGACTTTCACCTCCTGGTTGTGGGTCATGCCCAGCGCACCTCCGAACTCGCCCCGCTCTTCAGCGGGGCTCAGACATCGGTCCCTCCCAACCCCGACCGAGCACCGACCCATCGATGGCGGGCGATCGTCTAACCACCGCAGTAGGACGGGCAAGCGGGCTCGTCAAAAGGCGTACGCGACGGCCCCTCCGGCGGCAGGTCCGCCGCTGTCGAAGACGCGCGCTTGATACCCACCCCGCAGCGTCACGGTGAAGTGCCCGAGGTCCACTCCGAGGTCCATGAGCAGGCGAACGCCGGCGCTCGACGCGTGGGGCATGCTCGTCAC
>DATBCM010000005.1:0-2814 GCA_036270455.1 Gemmatimonadales bacterium
TCCCCCTCCCGGGGTCGACGCCCCCACGGGAACGCGCGTGGGCATCGTCACCAGCAATGGTCCTTCGAAGGTCGCCGTCCCCGACGTGACGGGCTACGATGCCGCGATGGCCCAGCAGATTCTCAGTGCCGCGGGGCTGACGGTCTCGCGCACCGATTCCGTGCAGGCGCCGAATGTGGCGCCGGGGCTGGTGGTGGTCACCCGCCCGCCCGCCACCAGTGTAGCGAACCCCGGCACCGGCGTGGTCCTCGTGATCAACCGCGGCGCGCCGACCATCCCCGTCCCGGATGTGGTGGGCATGGCCCTCTCGGACGCGAGGGAGAAACTCGAAGAGGCCGGCTTGGTCGTCGGCGCCGTGACGCGCCGCCGCGTGTCAGGCGCGAACCCCGGCACCGTCATCGGTCAGTCCCCCGCGGCGGCGACGCTCGCAGCGCCGGGATTGGTCGTGGATCTCATCGTCGCGCGGGCCCCGCAATGAGCCACGGGGGTGGCGTGCGCATCGCGCCGAGTATTCTGTCCGCCGACCTGCCCCGGCTGGCCGAGCAGGTGGATCAGGTGGCCAAGGGAGGCGCGGACTGGCTGCACGTGGACGTGATGGATGGGCGCTTCGTTCCCAATCTGACGTTCGGCGCCAACATGGTCACGGCCTTGAAAAAAATCTCGAGCCTGCCGGTCGACGTCCATCTGATGGTGGTCGAACCCGAGCATTATATCGCGCCCATGGCGGACGCCGGAGCGGCCAGCCTCACTTTTCATCCTGAGGCCACGATCCACGTGCAACGCCAGCTCGCCGCCATCCGCCAGCGCGGTATGAAGGCCGGGCTGGCGCTGAATCCCGGCACCCCCCTCGGCCGTGCGGAGGAGGTGCTCGACGACATCGATCTCCTCCTGATCATGACGGTCAACCCGGGCTTCGGCGGGCAGAGCTACCTCCCCGCATCGGACCGGAAGATTCAGAGGGCCAAGTCGCTCCTGTCCGGGAGCCGTCGGGACATCTTCCTCGAAGTGGATGGCGGCATCGGCCTCGACACCATCGCAGGTGCCCACGCGGCGGGCGCCGATACCTTCGTTGCGGGACAGGCCGTCTTCGGCGCCACGGATCCGGGGGCTCAGGTCAGGGAGCTGCGCCGCCGCTGCGGAGCGGCCACGTGACCCCCAAGCGCTGGGGGATGGTGGGCGGCGCCGCCGGCGCCGTCATTCTGGCGGTAGCACTGGTGATCAAGATCCTGCCACAGATTCAGCTGGTGGGAGTGGGATCCCAGGCGCCGGACTTTCACGCCCTCGACCTCACCACGGCCCGGCCGCGGACGCTTGCGGACTATCGCGGGAAGGTCTTGCTGATCAATGTCTGGGCCACCTGGTGCGAGCCCTGCCGGGTCGAAATGCCGGCCATCGAGCGGCTCCACCACCTCGTGACCGATTCAAGCTTCCGGATCGTCTCGGTGAGCATCGACAAGGAAGACTCGAGCGGGGTCATGGCGTTTGCCCACTCGTACGGCCTGACCTTCCCCATCTTGCAGAACCAGAGCGGCGATATTCAGGACCTCTATCAAACTACCGGGGTTCCGGAGAGCTTTGTGATCGACCGGGACGGGATCATCGTGAAGAAGATCATCGGCGCGGCCCAATGGGACGGGCCGGTCAACGTCGATCTCATCCGCTCTCTCATCGATGCGCGTTAACCTGACGCAGCTCTTCACCCGCAATTGGCCCCTCAAGCTGGCCGCGGTCTTTCTGGCGCTCCTGCTCTATGTCGCGGTCGCGGCCCAGCAGCCGATCAATCAGACCTTCACCCTCAACCTGCAGGTTCGGGTGCCCCCCGGCCGCGCCCTGCGCAGTGCCCCGCCGCCCGTCGTCGTGGTGGTCGAGGGGCGCGGCGGGGAGCTGCTCAAGCTCCGGTCGTTCGACAAGACCATCTCGGTGACCGTCCCCGACACGCTGGCCGGCGGGACCTGGCATCTCGCCCTGCGGGCGTCCGACATCGGGATTCCGAAGAACGCGGACGTGCAGGTCACCGACATCACGCCCCGCGACATCTCGGTCATGCTCGACTCGGTGGCGCGGAAGGACGTCCGGATCGTGGCCCGCGTGACCGTGTCGGCCGATTCGGGCGGCGTGCTGCAGGGCGGGCTCGCCATCACGCCGAACCTGGCGCACCTGGTCGGCCCCGATCAGCTCCTCGCCACCATCGAGTCGGTCACCACGGTGCCCACCGAGCTCACTGGCCTCTCGGGCCCGTTCGTGCGCACCGTGCCGCTCGACACCGCCAACCTCGGTGTGATCCGGATGGTGCCGAAAGACGCGCAGGTGTCGGGAGAGATCGCGGTGCCGGCGCACCGCGTCTTCGGGGGCATTGCGGTCGAGACGGGCGCGGGGGTTCCGACGGGATTCGTCTTTGCCCCCGACCGGGTGTCGGTGGAGGTCGCGGGTGCCGCGCCGCGGCTCGCCAATCTCACGCGGGACAGCGTGAAGGTCATCGCGCGGTTCTCGGGCGCCGCGGCGGCCGGCGCGGCGGCGCACCTCACCGTCCTCACTCCCCCCGGCATCGCGGGGCACGCCGTTCCGGACTCGGCGGCGCTCAAGACCGCCCCGAAGCACAAGTGAGCGACGTCGTCCTGGGAATCGAAACGTCCTGCGACGAGACGTCCGCCGCCGTACTGGTGCGAAACGGCTCGGCGCCTCCCGAGCTCGCCAGTCTGGTGATCCTGTCGCAGGACATCCATCAGGTGTTCGGCGGCGTGGTACCCGAGCTCGCGAGCCGCGCTCACCTCGCCGCGCTCCCTGCCGTGGTGGACCGTGCCCTGGTGGAGGCTG
>DATBCM010000006.1:0-11321 GCA_036270455.1 Gemmatimonadales bacterium
GTCGCCATGGTCACGGGAGGCGCCACCGGCCTGGGGCGCGCGGTCTGTCTCGATCTCGCGCAGCGCGGCGCCGCCATCGCCTTCAACTACTTCGAAATGCCGGGACGCGACGTCGCGGCCCAGGCCCTCCTCACCGAGACCGCCATCAAGGGCCACGGGGTTCCGGTGTTCTCGTCTCACTGCGACGTCCGCAACCGCGACGCCGTGGAAGTCTTCGTGCATCAGGCGGTGGAGCGGCTGGGCGGGATGCACATCCTGATCAACAATGCGGGTGTGACCCACGACGGGGCCCTGTGGCGGCTGACCTCGGAGGCCTGGCGGGAGGTCATGGACACCAACGTCACTGGCGCCTTCAACTGTATACAATCGGTGAGCAATCCGATGCGCGCGCAGCGCTACGGCAAGATCGTGAACGTCGCGAGCCACCAGGCCTTCCGGCCGGGGTTCGGCATCGCGAACTACACGGCGAGCAAGGCGGCGCTGATCGGGCTCACGAAGTCGGCGGCGGTAGACCTGGGGTCGTCCAACATCAACGTCAACGCGGTCGCGCCGGGCTTCGTCAAGACGGAACTCCTCGCCAAACTCCCCCGCGAAGTGCTCGAGCGGGCCGAGCATGAGTCGGTACTCGGCAGGGTGGCGGATCCCGAGGACGTGGCGCACGTCATTACCTTCCTCTGCAGCGAAGCCGCGCGGCACATCACCGGCCAGACCATCGTTGTGGACGGGGGACTCACCCTGGCGTCGTGAGCTTCCGGGTCGCGATATTTGGGGGGTGAGTAATCTCTTGGCGCACAAATACTTAAGGGCGTGGGGTGTGGGGACGTGGGTGCTTCTGGCACTCGCGGTGAGTTGCGTTGGCCACAAGACTCAGACTCCAATCCCCGAGCCTACCGTGCCGCTCCCCGCCGGCTCGCTCGCGAGTCGCGACGTCGGGGTGCTCACCTTCACGCTGCTCCTGGCGGAAGACTCCCTGCATTGGGATGCTCCACTCTCGGACCACCCCAAGGCCCTCGCCACTGCGGACTCGATCCTCCTGGGCTTCTTGACCTCCCGCGTGCCCGAAGTGGCCTGGAAGTCTCCGGCCAAGCTCTGGCGGAGCGCGCGAGGCGCGAACGACCTTCCCGACGATCCGCACCAGCTGGGAGTCGCGATTCTCCGGCAGTCTCCGGTGGGATCGTATGTGCCCGATCCGCTCCGGGCCCAGCTTCGGACGCTCGGTGCCGTCGCCGGCGGGAGTTATGTGCTCGCGCCTGCTGCCCTCCTTTTCAAGGTGGACACCGCGCATCGGGAGTCGGGAGCCGGGAGTCGTCGCATCGGGACCGCGGAGCTGACCTTGGTGCTCGTGGACGTGCGCCTCGGGACCATTTCCTGGCGGTCGGTGGCGCGGGGTGTGGGCGACGACCCCTGGAGCGCGCTCAATAACGCCTTGAAGACGCTAACCCCAGGCCTGCCGTGAGTCGCGAAGCCACCCTGATCTCGGGCGACGGGATCGGCCCCGAAATCACCGCCGCTACCCTCGAAGTCCTCGGCGCTCTGGGGCTCAAGTTCGACTGGGACGAGCAATATGGCGGCATGACCGCCGTCGAAAAGGCCGGCACGCCGCTCCCCAACGCCACGCTCGATTCCATCCGTCGCACCCGACTCGCCCTGAAGGGTCCGCTGACCACACCCGTCGGCGGCGGGTATCGGTCGGTGAACGTGGCGCTCCGGCAGGAATTCGATCTCTACGCGAACGTGCGGCCGACCAAGACCATCGTGCCGGGGGGACGGTATCCTCACGTGGACCTGGTCATCATTCGCGAGAACACCGAAGGCATGTACGTGGGCCTGGACCACGTCTTCCGGGTGGCCGATGACCCCAAGGCGGTGGCGCAGGCCATGTCGGTCATGACGCGCGACGGGTGCATGCGCATCTGTCGTTATGCGTTCGAGTACGCGAAGAAGAACGGCCGGAAGAAGGTCACCATCGTCCACAAGGCGAACATCCTCAAGGCGACCTCGGCCCTGTTCCTGGAGAGCGGCCGGCGGGTAGCAAAGGAATACGAAGGGGTGATCGCCTCCGACGACAAGATCGTGGACAACACCGCGATGCAGCTCGTGATCCACCCGGAACAGTTCGATGTCATCGTGACCACGAACCTGTTCGGTGACATCCTGTCGGACGAGGCGTCGGGACTGGTCGGGGGCTTGGGGCTCGCGCCCGGCGCGAACATCGGCACCACCGCCGCGATCTTCGAAGCCGTGCACGGCTCGGCGCCCGACATCGCGGGGAAGGGCATCGCGAATCCGTCGGCGCAGATGCTCGCGGCGGCCATGCTGCTCGATCACATCGGGGAGCAGGGCGCCGCGACGAAGCTCCGCCACGCCATCGAAACCGCGATCGTGAAGGACAACATCCGCACCAAGGATCTGGGGGGCAGTGCTTCTACATCCGACTTCGCCCGGGCTGTCGCCCGGCGGGTATAGCCACCTCTGTAAGGGCTGCGACCGGATGATCGCCGGTCTGGCCATCGGCGAGCTGTGCCGGGACTGCACTCACCGGGTGCGCCAGCGGGCGGGGAAGATCGGACGCTGGGCGGCAATGCTAACTACCTTCCCGCTCGCGATTTACATCACGGTGACCCTGCCGCCCGCCCCCACCGCCCGGATGATGTCCGCCGGGGTTGTGCTCGCCTGGTATGCTCTGACGTTTCTCATAGTCAAGCGAACCGCCTGGGAGTGGCTCAAATGAAGACAGGTATCAGGGGTCAGGTGTCAGGTGTCAGTCTACTGCTCGGCATTCTGGCTAGCCCGCTGGTCGGGCAAACCTCGCTATCCATCTATTCCGATGGGCGGGTGGTGGTCCGCAAGACTCTCCCGCAAAAGCTTCAGCGAGGGAGTAACATCTTTTCGCTCGATCTCCCGGGCCTCGATCCGGCGACGCTCTTTTCGCCCGACTCGAACGTCGCGGTGACGAGCGCCGTCCTGCGGCCGGCCACGGACATGGAGTCGGCGTTGCGGGCATCGATCGGACGGACGCTCACCTTTGTGCAGGGCAAGGGGGACACGATTCAGGCGACGATCCTGAGTGTGAACCCGCCGCAGACCAGACTCGCGAATGGCCAGATCATGTTTTCCCTTCCGGGGGGAACACCGCTCTTCCCCGCCGAGGCGAGTCTGGTGAGATCGAAGCCCGAAGCGCTGGTAACGCTGGAGGCCGGTCGGGCGCGCGACGTGACGGACCTCGCCTACGTCAGTCAGGGCGTGACGTGGGAGGCGGTCTATCAGGCGGTGCTGAGTGGATCGGGGACGGCTCTCGTCACCGGTGCGGCGACCATCAACTCGTCGTCGATGAAGGTTGACAGCGTTTCGGTGCAGTTGGTGGCGGGGTCGGTGAATCGCGCCCGGAGTCCGGCGGCCCCCATGATGGCAGCCGGAATGATGGCCGCCCGGGACGAGCTCCAGAAGGCCGCGGGCTACGCTGGCGAACAAACCGTGGGCGAGACCCACGTGTACGAGCTGCCCGGACCTATTTCTTTCGACATCGGGGCTCCGCTCACCACCGCGCTCTTCCCGCGCGCCCGCGCCGACTACACGCAGGAATTCGTCGTGCCCGGGGTACTTCCGTGGCGGGGCTACTTCGGGCCGATCGGGCAAGACCCGAATACTGTTCCGGTCCAGGTCTGGTACACTTTCAAGAGGCCTCATGGATCGGGGCTCGGCGACCGCCCGCTGCCGGGCGGCACGATGGAAGTGTTCCAGCGGGATTCCTCGGGCCGGGTGCAGCTGGTGGGGGAAGCGTCCTTCACGCATACGCCGGCGGGCAAGGACCTCCGGGTGGAGTCGGGAGAGGCGTTTGACGTAACCGCCGAACGCATCAAGACTGACTATCATCAGGTCAACGTCCCCAACGCCTCCGGGCGGGGGACCCACAACCGGGTGACCGCGAGCTACAAGGTCACGCTGACCAACGCCAAGAATCAGGTGGTGACGGTGGACGTGCGCGAAAGTCACTGGGGGAGCTGGGTCATCACCGACTCGAACATCCCTGCGGAAAAGCTGACGTCGTCGGAGCAGCGCTTCCGGGTGCCGGTACCCGCGAACGGCACGGCCACCCTGACCTATACCGTGCAGGTGGATTCGTGACGGTTCAGATCCTCCATCTCGCCGATCTGCATTTCGGCGGCGTCGCCGACATCCGTCAGATCGAGGCGCTCGAGGCGATCCTGCCCGACCTCCGCCCCGACGCGGTCGTGATCACCGGCGATCTGTCTCAGCGCGCCCGGCACGGCGAGTTCCAGCGCGCCCGCGCCTTCGTCAACATGGCGAGAGAGACGTCGCCGGTGCACGTCACGCCGGGCAACCACGACGTCCAATGGTGGTGGCGCCCGTTCATCCCCTTCGGCTCACACGCCAAGTACGGGAAGTACCGCCAGTATTTCGGCGAGGACATCACGCCGACGCTCAATGTCCCCGGGGCTGTGATCGCGGGCGCGAACACGTCGCACGGGATGGCATGGGGCTCGCTCACCCTGCGCCCGCGTGACATCGCGGTGAAGGGCCACCTCCCCAAGTCCGAAATCTCGCGCGTAAAGCAGCTGTTCGCGGGCGCCGATCCTGCCGACGCACGGGTCCTGGTGCTCCACCACAACGTGCTTCGGGGAGACATCTCACAGCGCATGGGCCTCGCCCGCTGGCGCCAGGCCCAGCGGCGCATTCTCGACTGCGGAGCCGACGTGGTCCTGTGCGGGCACGATCACCAGGAGGGTGCGGACGTCCTGGGAGGCCGGGTGGTCGTGTCTACCTCGGGGACGCTGTCCACCCGCTCCCGCGGCGGACGCCCCTCCTGCTTCAACTTCGTGACCATCGAGCCCACGGCCGTGCAGGTCACCTTCTTCCGCTGGGACCGGGACCGGGGCCGCTGGCGGGCCTCGGATACCTTCGCGTTCGCCCGCGGGGGAGCCCATTCGGAAGCCCGCCGGGATTCGGTGTCCGTGGGGACGCCGTAGCCCCGATCCCTCCTGTAACCCCGGCTGACGACCGGGGTTAGTAGAAGCCCCTCGGACGGTTAGCTTTTCTAACCACGGGCGTCAGCCCGGGGTGGACCGAAGGCAGGTTGACCTACTTCCCGAGACCGAATGGCCCCGAAATACCACGGCGTCGACTTCTACGCCCTCGACACCCTCCTCACCGAAGAAGAGCGCGCCGTCCGGGACACCGTGCGGACCTGGGTGGATGAGCAGCTCATGCCCGTCATCGGCGACGCCTATCTCGAAGGCAAATTTCCCAAGCAGCTGATCCCGGGCATGGCCGAGCTGGGGTTGTTCGGCGCGAATCTGCCGGAGGAATACGGGTGTGCCGGACTCAACAACGTCGCGTACGGGCTCATCATGCAGGAGCTCGAGCGCGGCGATTCCGGCGTGCGGTCCTTCGCGTCGGTGCAGGGCGCGCTGGTGATGTACCCGATCTACGCGTTCGGCTCGGACGAACAGAAGAAGAAATGGCTGCCGGAGATGGCGAAGGGGTCGGTCATCGGGTGCTTCGGACTGACCGAGCCCGACTACGGGTCGAACCCCTCGGGAATGATCACCGTCGCCAAGGAAACGAAGGACGGCTGGGTCCTGAATGGCGCCAAGATGTGGATCACCAACGGCTCGACCGCGCAGGTCGCGGTGGTCTGGGCCAAGACGGGCGCACTGAACGACGTCGATTCCATCCGCGGCTTTCTCGTCCCCACCCACACGAAGGGCTTTTCCGCCAAGGATCAGAAGGGCAAGCTTTCGCTTCGCGCGTCCGACACGAGCGAGCTGGTCCTCCAGGATGTCCACGTGTCGAAAGACGCGATCCTCCCGAAGTCGGGCGGGCTCAAGTCGCCGCTGATGTGCCTCACCCAGGCGCGGTATGGGATCTCCTGGGGCGCGCTGGGTGCCGCCATGGCCTGTTACGACGAAGCGGTGAGCTACGCGAAAAACAGAGTGATGTTCGGCAAGCCGATCGGCGGTTTCCAGCTCCAGCAGGCCCGCCTGGCCGAAATGCTGACGGAGATCACGAAGGCCCAGCTCCTCGTGCTCCAGCTCGGCCGCCTGAAGGACCTGGGCACGATGACCCCCCAGCAGGTCTCACTCGCCAAACGCAACAACGTCGACATGGCCACCGATATCGCCCGGGAAACCCGCCGCCTCCTGGGCGCCAACGGGATCCTGGCGGAGTATCAGGCGATGCGGCATCTCGCGAATCTGGAGTCGGTCTACACCTACGAAGGCACGCACGACGTGCACACGCTGGTGCTGGGCCAGGAAATCACCGGCATTTCGGCGTTCGAGTGACCACATGAAGATCGCGGTCTGTATCAAGCGGGTTGCGGATTCCGAGACCCGGGTCAAAGTCGCTGCGGACGGGAAGAGTCTCGACGACGCGGGCGTCAAGTTCATCCTCAATCCCTACGACGAATTCGCGGTCGAAGAGGCCCTCCAGCGGAAGGAAAAGGCGGGCACCGGCGAAGTCGTCGTGCTCGCCCTCGGCGGAGCGACCTCACAGGAGACCATCCGCACAGCCCTCGCGATGGGCGCGGATCGCGGGATTCTCCTCCAGACCGACAGGATTCCGGCCGACGGATTCGTCACCGCGCAGGCGATCGCCGCCGAGCTCAAGGCCGGCGGACCCTGGGACCTGGTGCTCTTCGGCAAGATGGCCATCGACGACTACAACAGTCAGGTCGGCCCCATGGTCGCGGAGCTCCTCGACCTCCCCTGCGTCACGGCCGTGTCGCATCTGACGGTCGAGGCGGGCACGGCCACGGCCGAACGCGAAATCGAGGGCGCCGTGGAGGTGGTGCAATGCCCGGTGCCGGCTGTGATCACCACCGACAAGGGGATCAACGAGCCCCGCTACCCGGCGCTCAAGGGCATCATGGCGGCGAAGAAAAAGCCGCTCGAGGTGAAGCCCGTCTCGCTCGGAGGCGGCGCCATCGAAGTCGTAGAGATGACACCACCCCCGGCCCGCAAGGAAGGCAAGATCGTGGGCGAAGGGGCCGCGGCCGTCCCGGAGCTGGTGAAACTGCTCCGCGAGGAGGCGAAGGTCCTGTGACAACGGTCCTGGCGGTCTGCGAGCAGCGCGACGGGGCGCTGCGGAAGGTCTCGTCCGAGGTCGTCACCGGCGCCCGTCGCATCGCCGACGGCCTGGGTGCGGAGGTCGAAGCCCTGGTACTCGCGTCCGGCCCGGTTGGAGGCGCCGACCAGCTGGGCGGTTTTGGGGCCGATCGCGTCCTGACGCTGACGGCCGACGGCTTCGGCACGTACGCGCCTGAAGGGTATGCCGCGGCCGTAGCCGGTCGCGCGAGGGGCGGCGCGGCGGTCGTCGTGTGTTCGGCCAGTGCGCAGGGCAAGGACCTGGCTCCCCGCATTGCCGCTAAGCTCGGCACCGGTCTCGCCGCGGACCTGACCGACGTGATGGTCGAAGGTGGCGTACTGATGGCGATCCGACCCGTGTACGCGGGGAAAGCGCTCCTCAAGGTGAAGGTCACGGGCTCGCCCGCGGTGCTGTCACTCCGTCCCAACGTCTTCACGCCGGTCCAGCGACCCAAAGCGGGCGCCGCGTCGACCGCCGCGGCAGGCGTGCCGGCAGGCCGCGTCACGGTGAAGGAGATCAAGGCGGCCGAAGCGGGGGCCTTGGACGTCGCGGAGGCGCCGATCGTGATTTCCGGCGGACGTGGCCTGAAGGAGCCCGCGAACTTCAAGATCCTCGAGGATCTGGCGCACGCCTTCGGTGGACGCGCGGCGGTGGGTGCCTCGCGCGCGGTGGTGGATGCCGGCTGGCGGCCGCACGCCGACCAGGTCGGTCAGACCGGAAAGACGGTCAGTCCCACGCTCTACATCGCGATCGGCATTTCCGGAGCCATCCAGCACCTCGCCGGCATGCGGACGTCCAAAGTGATCGTCGCGATCAACAAGGACAAAGACGCGCCGATCTTCAAGGTCGCAGACTACGGTGTGGTGGGAGACCTCTTCGAGATTGTTCCGGTGCTGACGGCGGCCGTGAAGAGCCACGCGTAGTGAAACCATCCCAGTACCAAGCGCCCCTCCCGCTCGATCGTCTGATTCTCAAAGCGGGCTCCGGAGGCGCCGGGGACTCGATGGAGCTCGATGTCTGCATCGTGGGCGGCGGGCCCGCGGGCCTCGCCTGCGCCATCGAGCTGGCCCGTCTGGGCAAGCAGGACGGCACCGAGCTGAACATCGGCGTGCTCGAAAAAGCCGAGGCGCTGGGAGAGCACAATCTCTCGGGCGCCGTGGTGAATCCGCGCGCCCTTCGCGAGCTCTTCCCCGACCTGAAGGATTCCGATTTCCCGTTCCGGCGGGCCGTGGACAAGGAAGCGGTCTACATGCTGACGGGGGGAAGAGAGCTGCGGATCCCGACGCCTCCGACCATGCAGAACCACGGCAACTACATCGCGTCCATCTGTGAGCTCGTGCGCTGGCTCGGCGGCAAGGCCGAGGAGCTGGGAGTCAACGTGTTCACGGGCTTCCCCGCGGCGAGCCTGCTGGTTGAGGGCAACCGGGTGGCGGGTGTCCGCACCGAAGCCGCCGGTCTCGATCGCGAAGGCAAGCCGACTTCATCCTACTCGGCGCCGAACGACCTGAGGGCCAGGGTCACGGCGCTGGCGGAAGGGACCCGCGGCACGCTGTCGCAGGCCTACTGCAAATGGCAGAGCGTCGGATCCGAGAATCCGCAGATCTTCGCGCTCGGCGTGAAGGAAATCTGGGAGACCAAGAAGCCGCTCGAGCAGATCATCCACACCCTCGGCTGGCCCCTGCCGACCGACGCGTTCGGCGGATCGTTCTGCTATCCGCTCGAGCCCAATCTCGTCGCCCTCGGCATAGTGGTGGGCCTCGACTACCGCGACTCGAATCTCGACATCCACGTACTCCTCCAACGGCTCAAGCTCCATCCCCTGTTCAAGGAATACCTCGAGGGGGGCGAGCTGGTGGAGTGGGGTGCCAAGACCATTCCCGAGGGCGGCTACTACGCGCTGCCGGCCCGGCGCTCAGGCGACGGCGTGGTGATTCTCGGTGATGCGGCCGGCTTTGTTGACGTGCCGTCCCTGAAGGGCATCCACTATGCGCTTCAGTCCGGGATGTACGCCGCCCGCGCGATCTTCGAGGCCCTCAAGTCCGGCGAGCCCACGCGTGAGAAGCTCGCTACGTACGACCGCCTGGTGAACGACTCGTACATCATCCAGGACATGAAGAAGACCCGGAACATGCGGCTCGCCTTCAAGGACGGCTTTTACGTCGGGGGGGTGAAGGCGGGGTTGATGACCCTGACGGGCGGCAGGCTCTTCGGCGGCAAGATCGAAATGCACTCCGACGCTGAAGCGGAGCGAACCGCGGCCTCCTCGGATTCCCCGGGTACCCCGGGCTCACACCCGGGGTTAGTTGTCTCGAAGGTGGATGCCGTATTCAAGTCGGGGAACTCGACCCGGGATACCATCCCGTCTCACCTCATCGTCGGCAAAGACATCACGAAGGAAGTGGCCGATTTCTACAGTCATATCTGCCCGGCCGGCGTGTACGAGCAGGTGGATGGTCAGCTGCGAGTGAATCCCCCCAATTGCGTCGACTGCAAGGCGACCGACGTGCTGGGACCCCGCTGGACCCCCCGGGAAGGCGGGAGCGGGCCGAAGTACAAGCGGATGTAGCTCAGGGCAGGAACTGCTTGGCCGGCAGGGCCAGGGCCGCGAGCCAGTTGAACAGGTCGCCCTGGGCGCGGATCAGGCTCCGGATGGCCGAGTCTTGTGCGGGGGTCAGTGAATCCGACAGGGCGGAAATGACGGGCCCGGAAGCTCCCTGGTTGACGATGGCGAAGTCCGAGTCGTTGACGGTCACGATCAATCCGATCGTAGGGATGAGGCAGTAGACGGTGTTGTGACCGAGCAGTCTGACCCGCTGCCCCGGGGACTGATACGTGAAGTCGAGGTCGTAGAAGTAGTCGAAGGGGTCGGACTGGGTCTTGGTCGCGATCAGCTTCATCACGCCGCCGGTCCCCGAATCCGTCACTGCTGCGCCCGCCGTCGTCTGCGCCAGGTATCCCGTCGTCGAATCCCGGAACGTGAAAACCCGCCCCGCCACCGGGCTCGCGACGCGGCCCGACAGGATCCCCGAGTTGGAATCGGCTCTTCCCGAGACCGCGAACAGGTAGTCGGCGGTCCCGCCGCTCGCTCCGGTCACCAGGCTGTGGAGCGTCAAGAGGCCCGAGGGAGGCGTGACGTCGAACAGGTCGAGCGTCCCCGCGACTTCCAGGGGCGTCACGATGAGCCCCATCGAGTCCATCACGGGCAGCAGAAACTCCACCCCGCCAGCCGGGCCGCCGGTGTCTACGCTCGCCAGGAAGTGGCCCGACGCGAGATCGTACGCGTAGATCCGACCCAGGGCGCTGTCGGGGAACACGGCGAGGGGCGACGCCGGCGCTGCCGCGCCTCCGGCGCCGCACTGCGGAGCAGAGGCCGGAGCCGCCCCGGCGACCCCTACCACCGCACTCAATCCGGTGGTCGAGCGTAGGGCGGGAAAGCCCCACGCGGTTTCGAATGCAGAAACCCCGCCGGAATAGAATGCCGGGTTCTGGAGGTTCACGCCCGGTGGGGGCGGGGTATGGATGATCGGCCCGGTGCCGTCGCTCGGCTTGCACCCAATGGCGAGCAGGGCGGCGCCGACGACGCTAGTTATCCAGGCCCGTGACATCGAGGATGATGAGGGCGGGATTGGAAGGATTCTTGGCACCGAACGCGTACAGGTGACCACCGATCTGCGCCCACTTGGCGGTGTGAATACCCTCCTGACCGGTCTGGTAGTACTCGAGGAGGGAAGGGTTGGCCGGATTGGCCAAGCTGTAAAAGTAGAATCCGGCATTCAGCCCATACTCGGTACTGAACATGAGCAGTTTGCCGTCCGGGCTCACCTTCACGTCACTCACGGCCGTGACCTGCGATACCGGGATGGTGTTGAGGAGCGAGGGCGCGCCGGCCGAATCGAGCTTCCATACTGCGACGGTGCTGCCGGATTTTCCGGTCCGTTGGGCGTACTCCCAACTTCCCGAGTACGCATACGGGGCGAGCGTGTCGATGGAGAAATCGGAGCTGTACCGGTCCGGAAAGTTGTCCCCCCCCGCGACCCGTGCCAAATGTCCGGTCGAGTCCGCCGACAGCTGCGAGAGTCCCGTCAGCATGTCGATGGCGTAGAGAGACCTGTGATAGAGCTGCACGCCCCAGGTGTAGATGGTGTCGGAAGCGCTGCCCGGCGCGACGTCGTCAATGAGCCGTGAAGAGATATCCCCGGACAGCGTGCCGGAGA
>DATBCM010000007.1:0-6943 GCA_036270455.1 Gemmatimonadales bacterium
CCGGCGATCGATGTCGTCCGAGTCAGCTCCCGTGTTGGCGCTGTAGACGAGTGTTTTACGGTCAGGCGAGAGCGCCACCTGCTCCACCATGAACGCACCCGGCGTAAGCAGCAGTGCGTCGCCGCCGGTCACCGGCACGGAGTAGAGGTGCCCCCACCCGTCGGTGCCATTTCGAAAAACCAGCCGGCCGCCATCACCCCACAAGAGGTTTGCGCCACCGTAGGACGCATGCAGCGTCAGCGGGCTCTTCCAGACGAGCTGCCCCGCGCCCGTCCCCACATCCGCCACCCAGATCTGCCACGGCGACATCGCGCGCTGCAGCATCAGGCGCGGAGGGCCGCCCCGGCCGGGCAGCCGGACGTAGGCAATCTGCTTGCCGTCCGGAGACCATGCGGGCTCGAGGTCGATCGACGTCGAGGGCGCGAGATACTGAAGCGGCGTCGCACTGTCCGTGAATACCGCGATGAAGCTGTGATCGCCGCGATCCGAGACGAACGCGAGCTTGCTCCCATCCGGCGACCAGACCAGGGAGCCATTGTCCCCACGGGCGAACACCAGCTGACTCGCCGGCTTCGATCCATCGACCGGAATGGACCAGATCTGCCCATTCTTGAGGAACGCCACGACGTCGGCTTTGGGGGACACCACCGGCGCGTCCCCATCGACCAGGATCTTCGGCGTCCCTCCGGATACCGGGACGGTCCAGATTTTGATCTTCGGCTCGACGGGACTGTGATCCGGATCAGGAGGGGGCGCGTCCCAGTTGGCGTCGTGATCGCCCCCGCGCACGTAAACAAGCGTCTTGCCGTCTCGCGTGAACTGCAGCTGACCCAGCTCCTGGCCGTCATCCGTGGTGCCGTTCGTCAGGCGACGCGCCTTCCAGTCCGGCGCCTCCGCCACCCAGATGTTCCGCACGCCGTGCTCGTTGAAGACCCACGCCATCGTGGCGCCGGACGGAGCGGTGACCATCTCGTTCGGGTACGGATAACCCAGCACCTTGGCCAGGGTGAACGGCCCCCCCCCATCCGCCGCGGGTGCCGCGGCCGCGATCACCAGGCCCAGGGGCAGCCAGAACAGTCTGGGTGACATCGATTCCCTCGTAGTTGAGCTACTCGTTGGCGATCCGCGGATCCGGACGGACCATGAAGCTCTTCGACTGGGTCTGACCGTTCGCCGTGAGCTTCGCGGTGAACGTCCCGGGGAGCTTGGGCGGCGGCGGCTGATTGGCCCCGCCGCGCGGGCCGCGGCGGCGCCTGCCCGCATTCGGATCCCACGCCACCCGGTGCATGCCGACAGCCGCCGAGAAGGGTCCGGGCGGCACCCGCCAGAGGGCCGTGGTATTCGGAATCCCTTGCGGCTGACCGCCGCCTTGACCTCCAGCCGGTGGCTCGACGGGGGCACTTGAGAACGTCTCGAGTGATGTGCCGGACGCATGGAGAATCTCGATCGTCACCGGCGTCTGAGGCGCGGTCTTCAAGTAGTAGTCGATGTACGCCCCGTTCGGCGGGTTCTCGGCCTGCGGCTCATCCTTCTGGAGCGGCGTGCCGTTGTCGTCCCCCTGGGCGACTTCGATGCAATCGGCCGGCTGAAACAGATAGGCGTCGGCCTTGAGCACGGAGTCGTCGATCTGCCGCAGGGGGCTGATGTCGTCGATCACCCAGAATCCGCGCCCATGCGTGGCCACGATGAGATCGTTGCCGTATAACTGGAAGTCGCGCACCGAGGTGACGGGCAAGTTGAGCTGGAGGGGCTGCCAGTGATCACCGGCGTCGAAGGAGACGTAGGCGCCCCGCTCCGTCCCCGCGAACAGCAGGCCGGCGCGATGCAGATCTTCCTTCACCGTGTGGACGTAGACGCCCGCCGGAAGTCCCAGGGTGATCTTCTGCCACGTCTTGCCCTGATCGCGAGTCCGGTAGACGTACGGCTCGAAATCCGCGAGCTGATGACGGTCGACGCTCGCGTACGCCGTATTGGGATCGGTGTGACTCGCCTCCACCATGGTCACCCGGCTCCACGCGGTCAGGTCCTTGGGCGTCACGTCCTTCCAGGTTTTACCGTCATCCACCGTGAGCTGGATCAGACCGTCATCGGTTCCGACCCATACCGTCGGTGCCTGCAGGGGTGACGGCGCAATCGTGTAGATCACGCCCCGCTGGTTGTTCCCCTGATCGGCCGAGGCGGTGGCGTCAAGGTTCTTCGGAATGCCGGGCGCGGCCCGGGTGAGATCGGGACTGATCTCCGCCCACGTCTTGGCGGTGTCGGTCGACTTATAGAGGAACTGCGTGCCGTAGTAGAGCGCGTGCGGATCCGCGGGGGACAGCACGAGCGGCTGGGTCCAGTCGTGGCGCTCCGTCACGCCCTGCTCCGCGGCCTTGGGCGCGCTGGTGCCCGGCACTTCGCGGTTCAGCTCCAGATCGTACCGGCTCCCGGAGCCGCCGTAGATGACTCCCGGATGCAGCGGGTCACCCGCCGTGTACCCGCTCTCGCCGCCGGCGCCGATGGGCTCCCAGTCCCGCATGGAGATCTGGGCGAACTTGCCGCGCGACCGGACCGCCACGGAGCCCGAGTCCTGCTGCGCCCCCGTCACCCAATACGGGAAGCGGGGATCGACCGAGACGTGATAGATCTGCGCCGTGGGTTGATTGAGCCACGAGCTCCAGGTCAGCCGCCGAGGATCGGCGGTCTTCGCGTTGCGCGTGATGACGGTGCCCTGATCCGACGCCACGATCATGGTGTTGGAATCGTCCGGGGAGATCCACGGCTGGTGATAGTCGTCGCCCCCCGGTGACCCACGCACCGGTACCCAGCTCTTGCCGCCGTCCAGCGACCGCGAGACCGACACGTTCGACACGAACACGGCGTCGGGGTCCTTCGGGTCCACCACGACCTGCTCGAAGTACCAGCCCCGGCCCCAGAGGGCCTGATCGGCGGACGCGCGCGTCCACGTCTCGCCCCCGTCGTCCGACCGGAAGAACCCACCCTGCCTCGGCGTCGTGTCCCTCCCGAACCCGCCGGGCCGGGGCGGTTGCACCGGCGCGCCCGGTTCGGGCACGAGACAGTCGATCACCGCGTAAACGCGTGAGGACTGTGAGGGCGCAATGGCAATCCCCGAGCGCCCGATGCCCTCTGCCGGCAGGCCCTGGGTCAGCTGCTTCCAGGTGTCGCCTCCGTCGGTCGACTTGAAGAGCCCGCCCCCGGGACCATTCGTCGGAGCATAGGTGAACCAGGGTGGACGCCGGGTATTCCACAGGCACGCGAAAACGATCTTTGAATTCGACGGATCGATGGCGACGTCCACGCCACCCACCGCGGGCCCCCGGTCCAGCACCTTCTGCCAGGTCTTGCCGCCATCGGTCGAGCGGTAGATCCCGCGGTCCGCCGAGTCCCCGTAGAAGTGCCCGATCGCCGCGACGAAGACGACGCCATCGTTCTTCGGATCGACGGCGACCCGTCCGATGTGGTGGGTGTTTTCGAGGCCCAGATGGGTCCAGGTCTTCCCCGCATCGGTCGATTTGTAGACGCCGTTTCCAAACCCGGTCGAGTCCCGCAGGGTCGATTCACCGCTGCCGACGTAGACCGTATCAGGAGCCGACGGCGCGACCGCGATGGCGCCGATCGAGGCGACGGGCTGATCGTCGAAGACCGGTTCCCACACGCGTCCCCCGTCGATCGTCTTCCAGAGCCCGCCATTCACCGAACCCGAATAGAACTCGTTGGGGCGCCCCGGTACGCCCGAGACGGCGTCGGTGCGGCCGCCGCGGAAGGGCCCGAGCATGCGCCAGCGGAGGCCCGACAGGAATTCGGGAGGGACGGGACCGCTCGCAAGCGGGACGCTCGAGAGGGTCGAGGGAACGCTGAGGCGAAGGGCCGGAGCCAGGGCGAGCACTCCGCCCACCTGCCCCGTGCGCACCAGAAAGTCACGCCGAGAAGTCACGTCTGCTCCTAGAAGTGAGTCACGCCCAAGACCGACTTGGGGATGGTCATGTAGACACCGACGCTCTGATCTACCAGCTCCGCGATGTGGAGATCGGCGGCCATGCTGGCCATCCGGTAGGCCTCCAAACGCGTGAGTCCCTTCACCTGCATCAACAGCTCGATCATCTGCTGGGTCGCGATCTGCGTGGCTTTGGTGAGGTCCCGGTCCGTGCCCATCGTCATCAGCTCAGTGGGGGTTTCCCCGCGCGGCCACGTGAAATGCATGTCCTTGTGCACGATCAGCTGGAACCGTCCCAGGAGCGAGGTCTCGATGGCGGTTTGGTCCACTTCGCCGTCTCCCTGCGCCGCATGGCCATCGCCGATCTCGAGCAACGCGCCGGAGGCGTGCACTGGAATGAACAGGCTCGTCCCGGCGACGAGTGCGCGGTTGTCGAGATTGCCCGCGTGTACGCCGGGCGGATTGCTGGATACGCGCCCCGAGTCCTGCGCGGGCGCGTCCCCGATAGATCCAAAGAACGGATGGAGCGGAATCACGATGCCCGAATCGAGCCGAGCCACGTTGGCAACGGTGTCCAACTGGATGATCCGCGTGCGCGGCGTCGCGCAATTTTCGGGCAGAAAACCGCCACAGCCGTTGTAGCCGTATCCGATCGCGTAGTGAATCAAGAGGATCTTCACTTCCAGCACGTCACCGGGCTCGGCGCCCTGCACGAAGATGGGACCGGTGAGGATGTGGCCACCGGGCCCCTTGTCGGTCACCTGCGCCACGATGTTTTTGAGAGATTGCTGGATCTGATCGGCCGGCACGCCGGCCTGAGCCAGGCGGTCGGGCACGTTCGTCAGGAGCGTTTCGACGTCGACGGTGTCTCCCGACGCCACGGTCAGCACGGGTTTGGCGGCGGCGCTGTAGTAGCCCCAGGCCACGGTTTTCGGAGTGGCGGCGAGATAGTGACGGTGTTGGGCAGAAGCGACGGCGGACGCGAGCATGCTCAGGGCTGAAACAATCCGCACTCCGCAAACCACACTCCGCATTTTCAACTCCTCAGGGCCTGAAGTGAATCACCTGCTGCCCACGCAGCGTGCCACCCAGCGTACGCAGCTCGAGGGCAACCACACCGGTATCGGGCGACTGCACCTGCATGTCGTACGTCTCTCCCACACTCACGTCCTGCCGTGCTTCGACGTCCCGGCGACGCCAGCGGGGGAGATCCGCACCGTCCTTGGCGAGCGTCTGCCAATCCACCGGGGCATTCCTGTAGGTCAACTGAAACCGCAGCGTCGCATTGAACACGGCGATGTTGATCAACCGCACCCGATAGTCGATCCCGCGGTGCAACTGGATCGTGTCGCCGGTCTCTCCGCCATTCAACCAGGGCTTGGTCTTGCCGTTGTCGGCCGCGATGAACACCAGGTCGCTGTCGGGATTCCAACGCTGCCCGGAATCCAGCACCACCAACGCGCCGTACAGCCCGCGCATCAACTGATGAATGTCATTCAGGTGCGTGTGGTAGATGAACGTGCCCGCGCGGGGAGGCGTCACCAGGACCTGGGTCGAGTCCCCCGGAGCGATCATCCGGGCCCGCTGATCACTCACCCCGCTCGTGCCCGCGACCCCGTCGAAGGGGCTTTCGAGCTCGATGCCATGCCAGTGCACCTGCGTGCCTTCCTTCATGTGGTTCACCACCCAGATGCGGGTCGGCTCCCCGCGTTTCAGGACGAGCGGTGGACCGTGGCGCCCGATGCCGCCCTCCCCCAATACGTATCCCATCCGCGGCGCGCTGTCCCCAACCTGTGAGTCCGTCGCCACCACCAGCCGGACCGTCCGCCGATTTCCCATGGGAGCCGGCTGCCAGCCGGCGGGAGGGCGCACGTAGAGGCCGAGGATCAACCCACCCATGCCGCGACGGTTGTGATCCATCCCGTCACCGACGGGATACCCGTTCATGAGGTGGCCCCGCCGCGCGGCAAGCAGCTCGGTATCGGGGGGCATGCCCCCATTCGGCCAGATGTGTGGTGGGAAGTGGCAGTGGAAGACCCAGCCACCAGGGCGCGTGGGAGTCCACGCCATGCTCATCGTCGTGCCTGGCGAGAGCAGCTCCGTCACCACCAACCGCCGCTCGGCGGGCCAGTATGCGGTGTCCCGCGCGAAGTCGCCCCGGGCGGTTACCTGATAGTAGAAGCCGTGGAGATGAAACGGGTGATCGTCACCCGAAACATTGATCATCCGCCAATGGACTGAGTCCCCCACGTCGAACGTGAGGCGCTCCGTGTACGGCCACGGGCGCCCATTCAGTGTCATCAGCTCGCGCGGGTAGTCGGGGTTCCCATCGGGGGTCGTATCGGGCACCCACCGCTCGATCACAAAAATCCGGTCCTTCGGCTGCTGCGACGGTGGGTCCACGACGAACGCCCCGTTCAGATGCGCATCCTCGAGGATCCGATCGTTCACATCCTCGCCGTGGGTGCTCCCCCAGTAGTAGAACGTCCCCGGTTGGTCGGCGACGAACCGGGCCTCGCCACTCGCCCCGGCGGCCAGGATCATCGTGTCCATCACCGCGACATGCCGGCGCGAGAACCCGTGCACCACGACCCGTTTGTCGCTCAGATTGCGGACGCGGACGTGGATGACGGTTCCGAGCATCACCCGGACCAGCGGTCCCGGCGTCATGAGTTTCTTCCCCGCTTCGCCGAAGGTCAGCACCGGCGCGCCGGCCTCCTCGTCACCCAAGGGGTGCCACTCTCCCACCTGCGCGACGAGTGACAGCTCCAGCCCACCGCTTCTCAGCGCACCGGCAGGAGCCAGGTTGTCGTTCAAGGCGATTGGTGGAGGGGCGGAGGGGGCGAAACCGAAGAGCGTGAACAGACCAAGCGACGCGACATAGAAGGGGCGCATGGGCACCGAAGCTCCGCGTGGGACCAAACTCTGTCAACCACGCGGAGCTCGGGTTCCCTGTCTCCTATTGCGCCACCGGCGTGCTCCGTGCCCCGGGCGTGCAGGCCGGCCAGG
>DATBCM010000008.1:0-2175 GCA_036270455.1 Gemmatimonadales bacterium
CGGGCCCGCACCGTCCCAGCGGACTCGGGATCATCCATCGGGGATGAGTTCTACCGGACCCCCGGCACACTGAATATCTGGGCGAGCGGCACCGTGGCGCTCTCCCGGAAGCCGTGGATCGAGAGCTTCGCGCTGCCGGACCCGAACCTCTATGCCGCCCGGGCGCTCGAAACGGCGCTCACACGGCGCGGCATCTCGGTGCTGGGGGGCGCGATCAGCACCACCGATTCGCTGGCGTATCGGAGTGTCCGGGCGAACCCGGCGCTGGTGGATTATCTGGGGCGTCCCCTGCCCGACATCATCTTCCCGATCCTCAATACCAGCCAGAACTGGTTCGCCGAGATGCTGCTCAAGATCCTGGGACGGGAGTTCCGGGGTGAGGGTTCGTGGGAGGCGGGGCTGGACGTCGAGCGCCGGTTCCTGATCGACTCGGTCGGCATCGACTCGACGGCGTTTTCCCTCGAGGACGGTTCGGGCCTTTCGGCGGGCAACCTGGTCACGCCCCACGCATTCGTGCAGCTCCTCGCGTACATGCACCGGCAAGCCAAACGGGCGCCGTTCCTCGCGGGCCTGCCCCACGCCGCGCGCCCCGGCTCACTCCTGCGGCGGTTCACCGGGACCCCGGTGGACAGCATCGTCGTGGCCAAGACCGGCAGCATCGACCGAGTCAACTCGCTCTCGGGGTACATCGAAAGACCTGGTGGGAAGACCTGGACGTTCAGCATCCAGGCCAACACCCATGACGTCGGCGGGCGGGCGATGCTGGCGCAGATCGATTCGATTGTCGTGGAGATCGGGAAGACGAAGTAGCTAGTCGTCCTTCTGCCCGAAGATCGCCATGTTCGAGCTGTGCCCCGGCTCGAACTTTGCCGACGGATTGATGAGGTGCACGGCGTGGTTTACGGCGATTGACGCCTCGGCCACGCCGGTCGCGATGAGCTTCAGTTTGCCGGGATAAGTGGCCATGTCCCCCGCTGCGTAGATCCCGGGGATGTTGGTGGACATGGTTTGATTCACCTTGATCTCGTGCTTCTCGATCACGAGCCCCCACTCGGCGATCGCCCCCAGGGATGACACGAACCCCAGCTGGGGCAGTACGCAATCCATCGGCAGCGTCTCTTCCGCCTTGGTCTGGGTGTTGTGGATGACCACCTTCTCGATCCGGCCCCCGCCCTGAATCGCCTTGAGCTCCCAGAAGGTCCGGAGCTCCACCTGTTTCGCGGTGTGCATCTTCTGCACCTGGTCCACGGTGGCCTGATGGGCGCGGAACCCGTCCCGCCGGTGGATCATCAGGATCGACTTCGCGATCGGGTGCAGGTTGACGGTCCAGTCGAACGCCGAATCTCCCCCGCCCACGATGAGCACGCGCTTTCCCTTGAACACCTTCGGGTCGAGCACGCGGTCGTGCAGGCCCTTCCCCAGCCACTGATCCGCATCCTTCAAGGGCAGCTTGCGCGGGGTGAACGCGCCGATGCCACCGGCGATGATCACGGTGCGAGAGGGAAACTGGTCCTGGTCGGTGGTAATGATGAAGAGGGGCCGACCGTCGTCCTCCTTCTTCAGTCCGAGGACCTTCTGTCCCAAATGTATGGGGGCACGGAACTGGGCCGCCTGCTCGGCGAGGCCTTTGACCAGGTCCTTGGCGAGGATCTTGGGGAAGCCGGCCACGTCGAAGATGTACTTCTCGGGATAGAGGGCCGCGAGCTGGCCCCCCACCTGATCCAGGTTGTCGATGATCCGGCAGGTGGCACCGCGCATCCCGGCGTAGAAGGCGCCGAACAATCCGGTGGGCCCGGCACCGACGATGGTGATGTCCACGAGGTCTTGCATGGGCCCAACGGTAACGGGAGAGCGGTCAGCCGAGCAAGCGCGTTCCTCGCGCGTGGCCTACGGACCCCATAGGTTCCATTGCGTGAAGATCTACACGAGGACTGGAGACGCCGGAGACACGGGCCTGTTCGGAGGTGGCCGAGTCCCTAAGGACCACCCCCGGGTCGCGGCCTACGGCGAGGTCGACGCCCTGAACGCCGCAGTCGGGTTCGCCTCGTCGCTGGACCCGGCCACCTGGGAGGCCCGGCTGCTCGAGTCCATTCAACGGGACCTCTTCACGGCGGGCGCCATCCTCGCGACGCCCGATCCCAGGAAGCTCAAGACGCCCCTGGCCCCGGTCACCCC
>DATBCM010000009.1:0-1577 GCA_036270455.1 Gemmatimonadales bacterium
CGGCGCGGAGGTCCGGCTGTCGGAGCGGAAGTCGGTCGCCGTCAGCTACCCCACGTTCTTCTCTGATCTCCGGAGGCTCGGTGTTCCTGCGCGTCGTCGCGATTGACGGCCCCGCGGCCTCCGGGAAGTCGTCGACGGCCAAGGCCGTTGCGCACGCCCTGGGCTGGACGCACCTGGACTCGGGAGCGCTCTACCGGGCGTTGACGCTCGCGGCCCTCGATCACTTGGGTGGTGGGGCATGGCTCGCGACGCGCATCGTGGGTCTGGCGGAAGATTTGCCGGTCCGGTTGAACCTGATCGGCACCGAGTTCCGTCCCTCCGTCGCCGGTGTCGACGTGGGCGACGCGATCCGGACCGAGCGCGTCACGGCCCGGGTGTCCGAGCTGGCGGCGTTGCCCGGGGTCAGGAAGTGGGTGAATGCCCGGCAGCGCGAGGCAGCGAAAGAGCACCCCTCCGGCGTCGTGGTGGACGGGCGGGATATCGGCACGGTGGTCTTCCCGGACGCGCCGGTGAAGGTGTTCCTCACCGCCACGCCGGAAGAGCGGGTCCGCCGGCGGATCACCCAGCGCGGGGAAGCGCTCGATGCGGACCGGGTCGCGCGCGAATCGCAGGCCCTGGCGTCCCGGGACGAGGCCGATTCCCAGCGGGCCGTCGCCCCGCTCAAGCCTGCGCCAGACGCACTATTGCTGGATTCCACCCGGCTGTCGTTCGACGAGCAAGTCCAGCGGGTGGTTGCGCTGGCGCGGGAGTGGGCACTCCGCTAGGTTCCGCGTCCGGTTGACGCCCCCGGGGATTGGCCCCGGGACGCGATTCCCGAAACGCCTAACCCAACCAGGTGCCCCTCATGCAGGTTGAAGCGCAGGATCTCGAAGATTCACCCGTAGAGCAGCCCCCCAAGAAGTCCTCGACGCACTCGGTGCTCCGCGTCCGGTCCGATCTCCACGAAGAGTATTCCGCCGACGACATCGCGAAGATGACGGAGCTGTACGAGGGTACCCTCTCGAACATCGAAGAGGGGGAAATCGTCAAGTCCAAGGTCCTCCGCGTCACCGACGCGGCCGTGATCCTGGACGTCGGGTTCAAGTCCGAAGGCGCCGTCCCGATCGACGAATTCAAGGACCCCAAGAGCCTGAAAGAAGGGGACGAGGTCGAAGTCTTCCTGGAGCATCTCGAAGACCAGGAGGGCGCGGTCGTCCTTTCGAAGAAGAAGGCCGACTTCATGCGGGTCTGGGAAAAGATCCGCGAAGCGCACGAGAAGGACGAGGCGGTCCACGGCACCCTGATCAAGAAGATCAAGGGCGGCGTGGTGGTCGACCTGATGGGTGTGGACGCCTTCCTGCCGGGTTCGCAGATCGCGCTCCGGCGCGTGCCGAACATCGACGAGCTGCTCGGGCAGAGCTTCGAGTTCAAGATCATCAAGCTGAACAAGCGGCGCCGGAACATCGTGGTCAGCCGCCGCGTGCTGCTCGAGGCCGAGCGCCGCACCAAGCGCGATGTCCTGATGAAGGAGCTGCAGGTCGGTCAGGTCCGGAAAGGCGTGGTCAAGAACATCACCGACTTCGGCGCGTTCATCGACC
>DATBCM010000010.1:0-5203 GCA_036270455.1 Gemmatimonadales bacterium
CCGACGCCGCCGTGCTCACGCGGTAGCCCGCTTTGGCCAAGTGGTAGGCGACGAGGGCGGTGATGTCGGCCTCGTCATCGACCACCAGGACGCGCGCCGACAGGTTCACCAGCCGCTCGGGTCAGTAGACATAGGGCATGAAGATATCGGGACCAGGTAAGATTGCCGGACGCCCGTGACAGGACTGTGACGAAGGTAGCGCGAAGCGAAGTGGCTTGGCAATTTAGACCGACCATGACACCCATTGCCGCTTTCCTGCTGATCTTGCAGGCGACTCCCGCTCCGAAGCCCGCTCCGAAGCCGACGGCCCCCCCGCCCGCCGCCATCCCCGACACGGCCCATCTGGTGATCGTCGCCACGACGGATCTCCACGGACGGGTGCTGGGTTATGACGACGTCCGCGATGCGGAGGCCCCCGGCGGGCTCTCCCGGGCGGCCACGATCATCTCCACCCTCCGCGCGCAGTATCCCGGGCAGGTGGTCCTGGTGGATGCCGGTGATCTGATCGAGGGGAATCTCTTCGCCACGTACTTCGGCCGGGTCGCACCGACACGTCCCCATCCCATCATCGACGCTCTGGGCGGCCTCGACTACGACGCGGCGACCCCCGGTACCCACGACTTCGATTTCGGCGTGGAGGCCCTGCGCGCCGCAGTGTCCGACGCCACGTTCCGGTACGTGAGCGCCAACATCATTGTGCCGGCCACGCAGGCCGAGCGGTCCGACACGCCGATGTTTTCCACGACGGCCGTGGTGGTGCGGAACGGCATCCGGGTGGGCATCACCGGGTTCACCACCCCGGGCGTGGCCGTTTGGGACCGGTTTCAGCTGGCCGGGAAGCTCAAGGTGCTCCCGATCGCGCAGGCGGCCCCCGCGGCGATGTCCGCGCTCGACCGTCAGGGCGTGGACGTGAAGGTGGCGCTGGTGCACGCCGGCTTCAACGAGCCGTCGTCATACGACACCGCCGGCGTCGGGCCCGAGAACAACGCCGAGGTGCTGGCCGGGGTGGCGTCGAAGCCCGACTTGGTGGTGTTCGGTCACACGCACCGCGAGCTCAAGGATTCGGTCTTGAACGGCGTCCACTTCGTCCAGCCCGGATTCTGGGGCCGCTCCCTGTCTGTGGTCCATGTGTGGCTCAAGCGGGAGGACGGCAAGTGGGCGGTGGACCACATGCGGGCCGACCTGATTCCGCTCGCCGCGGTCCCGGAGCTGCAGTCCCTCGTTCGGCGGGTTGCGCCGTCCGAGTCCCGGGTCCGAATCTGGGCCGGTCAGACCCTGGGCACCGCCGAAGCCGGCTTCGACGGCCGGTACTCGCGCGCCGAGGACACGCCGCTCATCGACTTCGTGAATGAGGTCATGCGCCGGCACGCGGGCGCGGACCTTTCGGCGACCCCGTCGTTCGATCCGGGCGCGTCGTTCCCGGGCGAGATCCACCTCCGGGATCTGGCGGGGGTCTATCCGTTCGACAACACGTTGATGGCGGTCCGGATCACGGGACGCCAGCTCAAGGAGTATCTGGAGCAGAGCGCCCGCTACTTCCGGACCTATGCCCCGGGGCAGCCCCCGATCAACCCGGCCGTGCCCGGCTACAACTACGACATCGTTTCAGGCGTGGACTACCAGATCGACCTCGGCCAGCCCGAAGGGCAGCGCATCCGGGGCCTCCTCTATAAGGGGCGTCCCGTGACCGGTGTGGACACGTTCACCATCGCGCTGTCGAACTACCGCGCGTCGGGTGGCGGTGGGTACGACATGCTCAAGGGCGCGAAGGTGGTCTACGACAAGGGTGAGGACATTCGCGACCTGCTGGCGGCGGAGATCAAGAAGGACGGCAACGTCACCGCCGCAGCGTATTACCACCGGAACTGGTCCATCCTGTCGCCGGCGTATGCGGCCGTGCGTCAGTCGTTCGGCCCGGCGGCGCCGCAGGTCTCGCAGGCCGATTCGACGATGCTCCGCGTCGTCGCCATCACCGACCTGCACGGCCAGCTCGCGTCCAAGACGTGGGACTGGTCGCAGGGGCGTCCCGTGGGCGGTGCCGTCGCGCTCCGCGTGTGGCTCGACTCCCTGTCGAAGGACTGCGGCTGCACCTCCGTGCGCCTGGACGGCGGGGACGAAATGCAGGGCACACCGGTCTCGAACTTCGCCTACGGGCGTCCGGTGATTCAGGCGTTGAACCGGTTCGCGCTGGACGCCGCGGCGCTGGGGAATCACGAGTTCGACTGGGGGATCGACACGCTGCGGGCCCGGATGGGCGAGGCGAGCTATCCCTTCCTGTCCGCGAACATCACCGATGCCTCGGGCGCGCGCCCCTCGTGGGTCGAGCCCTGGACCATCATTTCGCGCGGCGGCCTCAAGATCGTCATCCTCGGCCTCACGACCACGTCGACGCCGACCAGTACCGATCCGCGGAACGTCGCCGGCCTCACCTTCGGCGATCTTGCGACCGCTGTGAAGCGGGAGCTGCCCGCGGCGCGGAAGGCGGGGAACTTCGTAATCGTCCTGGCGCACGAGGGCGCCATCTGCGACTCGGGCGCCTGTCGTGGGGACATCATCGACCTGGCGCGGCAGCTGGACTCGGGCTCGGTGGACCTGATCGTGGCGGGGCACACGCACCGCCGCGTGGACACGCGGGTGAACGGCATTCCCATCATTGAAGCCGCGTCCAGTGGCCGCGACGTCGCGGTGGCGGACTTCATCCGCACCGCGGGCCGGTGTTGCATCGTGCGGACCAAGGTGATCGACGCGTATGCCGATCAGGTGGGATCGGACACCACCGAAGCCGGCCTGGTCTCGCGGGCCCAGGCCAAAGTCGACTCGCTCACGCGCCGTCCCGTGGCGACCGTCCGCTACGCGCTCGCCCGCAAAGGCGAGGAGTATCCGCTTGGCCACCTGATCGCCGACGCCCAGCTCAACGTGGGACGCGGCGATGTATCGATCATGAACAACGGCGGCATTCGCGCCGATGTGCCGGCCGGGATCGTGACCTATGGGGATCTGTTCCAGGTCCAGCCGTTCGGCAACAAACTCGTCAAGCTCTCGATCAAAGGTGACGCCCTGCTCGGCGCCCTCGAGTGGGCGGTGGCGGGGGGACAGGAGCGGGCGCAGCTGGGCGGCGTCGAGGTGTGGTACGACTCCCGGAAGCAGCCCGGCAAGCGAATTACCAAGACCAGACTCACGAACGGCCGGAAGATCGAGACCAAGCAGACCTATACGCTGATCGTGAGCGATTTCCTCGCCGCCGGCGGGTCCGGCTTCGACATGCTCAAGGGCGTGCCGGCCGCCCTGGTCGGCATCACGGATCTCGACGCCCTCATTTCCTATTTGCGCGTCTTGCCGCAGCCCGTGGATGCCCCCGCGGAGGCCCGATTCCACCAGGAGCATTGATGGCCGGGCCGGCCGATTCCACGCTGCGGGCGTTCGTGAACGAGCGTCCCGTGACGGTGGCGCGGGGCGGCCGGGTCCGGGACGCAGTCGCGGCCTTCGATCTGCGCCTCGCCGATCAGGTGGAAGCGGGCGAAGCGTACGTAACCGACGCCCGCGGCATCCAGGTGACCGCCGACGATCCGGTCGGGGAGGCCGGCGCGGTGTACCGCGTCGTGATCTCCGCCCGTCCGGGGGGCGCTGCCCTCTCGAAGGACGCGCTCCGCCGGTGGCCCAAGGTCGAGCTCCACGTGCATCTCGATGGGTGCCTGCGTCCCCAGACGATGATCGAGCTGGCGCGGATGCAAGGCGTCACGCTTCCCGCGGACACCCCCGAGGCACTCGCGGCCAAGCTCTCCGTGAAGGGCGCCCGGAATCTCGAGGAGTACCTCGTCTCCTACGGCACTACCCTGTCGGTGATGCAGACGCCGGAGGCGCTCGAGCGCGTCGCGTACGAATTCGTGCAGGACGTCGCGGCCGAAAACGTGCGCTACGTGGAAGTGCGGTATTCGCCGCTGCTGCACCGCCCGGCGCTGACCTTGACGGAAGCGATCGAGGCTCCGCTCCGGGGCTTCCAGCGGGGGATGTCGGAGACGGGGACCAAAGTCGGTGTGATCGTCTGCGGGATCCGCACCCGCCCCGCGACCCAGTCCCTCGAGCTCGCGCAAGCGGCGGCGGAGTACCGGAGCGCCGGCGTGGTCGCCTTCGATCTGGCGGGTGCCGAGCGGGACCATCCGGCCCGGGAACACCGGGCGGCGTTCGAATATGCGGCGGGGCACCGGATGTTCTGCACCTGTCACGCCGGGGAGGGAGCGGGCGCGGAATCGGTCCGCGAGGCCATTCACGTCTGCGGCGCCACGCGCATCGGGCACGGGACGCGGGTGGGAGAGGACGCCGGCCTGCTCGCGGATGTGGTCGAGAAGCAGATCCCGCTCGAGATGTGTCTGACGTCCAATCTGCATACCCATACGGTCGAAACGTTGGCCGCGCATCCCGCGCGGAAGTATCTGGCGCAAGGCGCGCGGGTCACGCTGAACACGGACGGGCGGCTGATGGACGGCATCACGCTGACCGACGAGTATCACCTCGCGCACACCGCCCTCGGCTTCACCAAGGCCGAGCTCGCGAAGGTGGTGCTGAACGGCTGCGAGAGCGCGTTTCTTCCCGATTACGAGCGCGTCGCGCTGGTGGCGCGCATCCAAAGCGACCTGGAGGCTCTTTGACCTGGCGACGCGTGGTGCTGGCGTTCGGCGCGACCTTCCTCTGTTCCCTCCTGGTCTTCACGCTCCCACGGGCGGTCTGGAACACGCTGCACGCCCAGACGCCGGCGTCGTCGCAGGCCACGGCGGCGCCCGCTCCGGCGCCCCAGACTCCCGCACCTACCACCGCCCCCCGCAGCATCCCCCAGCGGCTGACGGGTCTGATCGGGATGGTGGTGATCCTGGGCATCGGGATTCTCTTTTCGCGAAACCGGAAAGCCATCAGCTGGCGCGTGGTGGGGTGGGGGCTGGGACTGCAGTTCGCCTTCGCCGTGTTCGTCCTCCAGGTGACCTGGGGCCGGAATCTTTTCAGTTGGTTGGGCGCAGTGGCGACGAAGCTCCTCGGCTTCTCGTACGCGGGCTCGGAGTTCGTGTTCGGCGAAATCGGCAAACAGCACTCGAGCATCGGCGTGGTGTTCGCGTTTCAGATCCTGCCCACGATCATCTTCGTCTCCGCCCTCTTCGCGATCATGTATTACCTGGGGATCATGCAGGTGGTCGTAAAGGCGTTCGCCATCATG
>DATBCM010000011.1:0-4817 GCA_036270455.1 Gemmatimonadales bacterium
CCGGCTGTCCGTCAACCGGTCGTCCTTCGCCTTCGCGATGAAGGACTACACGTTCATTCGACCGGGCATCGCCGTGACCATCAGCGCCGTGACGCTCCTGGTCGCGTTCATCTTCGGACTGGACCTGATCCACTCGCTCCAGAAAGCATCGAACACCGTGCTCCAGGGCGCGGAGGTCTCGCAGACGCTGCACAGCTACTCGGCGGCGTACGAGGTGTGGCATCAGATGGCGACCAGCACCGACCCCGCCTACAAGCGGCCGGAGGCGGTGACCCAGCGCGATCAGCTCCGTGACCATCTGCGGACCAATCTCGCCGCTCTCGGCAAATCCCTGTCGGACACCGCCGATCAGGCCCAAGTGCGGACGATTCTCGAGGGTCTCGCTACCACCGAGCCGATGGCCACCACGAATGCCCGCCAGGCGATGACCGTCCTCCTGGGACGGCAGGACGCGGCACTCTTCGCCGCCGCCGAGACCTCCCAGCGCGGCGTGCTGCTCGCGGCGGTGCTCCTCGGCCTGACCGTGATCGCCGCGGCCACGCTCGTCGTCCCGATGGCCTGGATCTACATCCGTTACAAGCGGGGCGCGGCCATCGAAGTGAAGGTCTAACCCCGTGCGAGAGTCCCGCGCCCCGACGTGGCCGCTCGCCGCGGTGCTCATCGCCGCGACCAGCGTCGTGGTCGGGGTGATCTGGGACATCTCGTGGCACCGCACCATCGGCCGGGACACCTTCTGGACCCCGGCCCACATGGCGATCTACCTCGGTGGTGTGCTGGCCGGCACGAGCTGCGGCTGGCTGGTGCTCAAGACCACATTCGCCGGAACGGCGGAATCCCAAGCGGGCACCGTCTCGTTCTGGGGATTCCGGGGCCCCCTCGGCGCGTGGCTCGCCATCTGGGGCGCCTTCGCCATGATCACGTCGGCGCCCTTCGACAACTGGTGGCACAACGCCTACGGCCTGGACGTCCAGGTCCTGTCACCTCCGCACGTGCTCCTCGCCCTCGGATTCACGGGCATTCAGCTCGGAGCACTCTTTCTCGCCCTCGCCCATCAGAACAATGAAGGGGACCGGCCGGCCTTCCGCTGGGGCTACGCGTACGCCGCCGGCCTCCTGGTCGCCAACGCCTCGATCATGGGGTTCGAGTACATCGCGTTCCCCAACGACATGCACCGGGGCCTGTTCTATCAGGTCTCCGCGGCCGCGTTCCCGATTCTGCTCGTGGCCACTGCGCGGGCCTCGCGCCTCACGTGGCCCGCGACCACCGCGGCGGCGGTCTACATGGCCGTCACCGTGCTGATGGTCTGGGTCCTTCCACTCTTCCCGGCCACCGCGCGGCTCGCCCCGATCTACCGGCCCGTGACGAGCATGGTCCCACCGCCCTTCCCGATTCTGCTCGTTGTGCCTGCCTTCGCGGTGGATCTCATTCTCCGGAAGACCGGCTCGGGAACAGGACGGGACTGGCTTGCCGCCCTCGGTGTCGGGTTCGCGTTCGTGGCAGTGCTGCTCGTCGTGCAGTGGGAGATCTCGCGGTATCTCGTCAGCCCCGCCTCCGAGAACGCGTTCTTCGGCGCCAGCCGGTGGAACTACAACTCGCTCCCGGGCAGGTGGCAGTACCAGTTCTGGAACGTCGACCCCGGCGAGAATCCCCTGACCGCGGCCCGCTTGGGCGTCGCGGTACTCCTCGCGATGGTGTCGGCACGGATCGGCCTCTGGTGGGGCAACTGGATGGCACGGGTCCGGCGTTGAAGAAGGGCGTCCGTTGGAGCGCGCTCCTCGGCGCGCTGGTGTTCGCGAGCGCTCACGTCGGCAGCCCGGACGCGATCTTTCAGGGAGCCGCCGGGCCCTACACGGTTCGGGTCATCGTGCGCACGCCGGGCGTGGTCCCCGGACTCGCCGACATCTCCGTGCGGGTATTGTCGGGACCTCACGTCGCCGCCATCACCGTGCTTCCCCTGCGCGGGGGCACACCCACCGCCGCACTCCCGCCCGCCGACACCGCCCGCGCCGTCCCCGGCGACTCCTCGCAGTACGCGGCGCAGCTGTGGCTGATGGCGCCCGGCGCGTACAGCGTGCAGGTCAGCCTGTCTGGACCCGGGGGTGGAGGAGCGGCACTCGTCCCCGTCATGGCGCTCGCCACCAAGCGCCTGCCGATGGACCGGCCGCTCACCTGGATGCTCCTGGCACTCGGACTGTTCCTATTCGTCGGGGCGCTCGAGATCGTGCTCGCCGCCACTCGCGAGGGCACCCTGGAGGCCGGCCTACCCGTGGATCAGGGGCGACGCCGGCGGGCCTGGATCGTCACGGGCGTGGCCGGCGTAGGGCTGGCCTTCGCCGTCTGGGGTGGCCGCGCCTGGTGGAACGCCGCCGACGCGAACCACGCGCGGTCGCTCTACCGGCCCATTCCGGTCCACGCGAGCGTATCGAGCGGGACGCAGGGTCCGGTGCTTCGCCTGGCGTATAGCTCGACGGTGTGGCGCATGCCGAACTACAGCCCCCTGATCCCCGACCACGGCAAGCTGATGCACCTGTTCCTGGTCCGGGACTCCGGCGGGCCGGGGTTCGCCCACCTGCATCCGGTCCCGGCGGATTCGTCCTCGTTCACGACGAACCTTCCGCCCTTGCCGGACGGGCACTACCACGTGTTCGCGGACGTCGTGCACGAGAACGGACTCGCCCAGACGCTCGAGGATTCGCTCACCCTGGCGACGCCGCCGGCGCTCACCTGGAGGCCGACCGATGGCGACGATGCGTACGAAGTGAGGGGCATTGCAGCGACCGGGGGTGGCGGTGCGCCTGCGGGACTCGAAGACCGTTCGCTGATGACCTGGACCCCCCCACCCGGCGGATTGGTCGCGGGGCGCCCGCTGACCCTCGACTTCGCCGTTACCGGACCTGACGGCCATCCGGCCGCCCTCGAGCCCTATATGGGCATGCTCGCCCACGCGGCTGTGGAGCGCACCGACGCCTCCGTATTCGTCCATCTCCACCCGATGGGCACGGTCTCCGCGGGGAGCGCACTGGCCATTCAGCTGCGCGAATCCGGCGATACCGTGCGCGGGCGGCTCGCGCCGCGAGTGGCGGCGGCCGAGCGGACGGCCCTGCCGGTGATGGTGGAGGGTGCGCCCGGTGCCTTCGCCCTGCCCTACGCGTTTCCCATCCCCGGGGACTATCGCGTCTGGGTGCAGGTGCGCCGGGGAGGCCGCATCCTCACTGGGCTTTTCGCCATGAGGGTCGCCGGAAGTTAGGGTCCCGTGAAGTGCCAGCGCGGGGGGGCACGCCCGCGTAATTTCCACGTCCGATGGCTTTCTTCACCCAACACACAGCTGGCGCCGGCCGGCCCCGCGGGGTTCTGGTCGCCGTTCTGCTGGTCGCCACCCTCGGGATCACCTCGCTGCTCGCCTATCAGGCGCTACTCGAGGTCACCAGCCACCGCGCCACCGCCGAGCGGGTGTTGCGGGATTACTCGGCGTTCGCCGCGAACCGGCTCGCCGCCCGCACCTCGAACGAGCTCGGCTACTACGGATTCGGCCGCGCGCTCGGCGCCCTGGACCGCCTGAGGACCGAGACCCACCAGCATACCTTGCCGTCTCCTGCCGAGCTGGGCCAGCGGTCCGACTCAGCCACGCGCGCCTTCCTCGGCAAAATGGCGTTCGCGTTCGAGCTGTCGTTGCCGGGCGGGAAGCTCGTGACCCGGGGCGAGCCGGTCGATTCCGCCCTGCGGCGCTGGGTCACGGACACGGTCCAGCGCTACGTCCGGTCCGTGCATCGTCCCGAGTGGGCCGACGCCGTGATCGTGGGCGCTCCGGCCGCCCGGCGGTTGATGGTCGCGTACAAGCTGGAGCGCGACGCACGCGGCGTTCCTCGCAAGGCGGTGGGCTTCGCGGCCGACCTCTCGACGCTGACGCCCCTGTTCGTGGACGCCGCGGAGAACGGACCCCTGATTCCGCCTACGCTGACCGGCGGCATCCCGTACGACTCGCTGGGGTCCGTCGCTATTCAGGATGCGTCTGGTCAGGACATCTACCGTTCTCCGGCCGCCTTCCCGGCGCTCTTCACCGGCCGCGACACGTCCACCACCATGCTTGGCCATCTGCATTTTGAAGTGAGCCTGCGACCGGAGATGGCGAGCAAGCTGGTGATCGGTGGCCTCCCCCATTCGCGGCTCCCGTTCATCACGGGCCTGCTGTTCATCACCGCGATTCTGGTGGGCGGCATTCTATACCAGCTGCGGCGGGAATACGCGCTGGCGGCCTTGCGGTCCGATTTTGTCGCGAGCGTCTCGCACGAGCTTCGGACGCCTCTGGCCCAGATCCGGATGTTCTCCGAAACCCTCAGGCTGGGCCGGGTCCGCTCGCAGGAGGAGCGCTCGCGGTCGCTGGTCATCATCGATCAAGAGGCCCGCCGGCTGACGCACCTGGTCGAGAACCTCCTGCACTTCTCGCGGTCCGAGCGTCAGACGGCGCAGATCGACGCGGCGCCCGAGCACATCGCGCCCCTGATCCGGTCCGCGGTCGAGAAGTTCGAGCCACTCGCGGCCGCGCGGCGGGTCACGGTCCGGACGGTGTTGGACGAGCGCCTGGTAGCGGTGGTGGACCCTGGCGCCCTGCATCAGATGCTTTTGAACCTGCTCGACAACGCCGTGAAGTACGGACCCGACGGTCAGACGGTCACCATTACGCTCGAAGGCTGGGGCGGCTACCTCCGCATCAAGGTCGACGATCTGGGGCCGGGCGTGCCGGTGGAGGCGCGCGAGCGGGTGTGGGACCGCTTCTGGCGCCTGCGTCGGGATCGCGGCTCGTCGGTGGCCGGAACGGG
>DATBCM010000012.1:0-6017 GCA_036270455.1 Gemmatimonadales bacterium
CCATACCCCGGGCACTTCACGCACCAGCAGAAAAGCCCATACCGGGCTCACCACCGGCTCCACCAGCAACAGGAGCGACACCTCGAGCGCCGGCACGTGCGGCAGACCCCTTGAGATCAGGACGTACCCGAGCGCGAGCTGGAAAATGCCGAGATAGAGGAGGATGCCGGCCTGGCCGGTGTCCAAGCCGGTGAGGACGGGCCCGAGGGGGAGACAGAACACGAACGACAGGAGATTGCCGACGGCCGCCGAAGCGGCCACGGCGGCGGGCGCGTCGTTCCCCCGGCCAATCCAGCGGGAGCCGATGATCGCGAGGGCCCAGGTGAGGGCTGAAAGCAGGGCGATCAGATCCCCCGCCGCCGGGTCGTGGGAAACGCGGCCCGGCCGGTCCACGCCGACGAAGAACAGCGCCATCCCCACCGCCATCGCGGCCATCACCCCGAGATCACGGCGGCGCGCCCGCTCGCCGACCAGGACCGGCGCGAGGAGCAGAATGAACAGGGGGCTCGTGGACTGCAGGAAAATGGCGCTGGCCGCCGTCGTCAGGCGGTTAGCCAGCGCGAACGTGATGGTCGCGCCGGCGAAGGCACTGCCCACCAGGATCGTGCGCCAGGTCCACCCCCGGCGCGCCTCGGGGAGCATCACCAGCAGAGCGACACCCGCTACGAGGCCGCGGAGTCCCGCCAACTGCCAGACGTCGAGCGTGAGATACTTGATCGCCGCGCCCGACGTCGAGAACAGCACGGCGGCGGCGAGGATCTTGAGGCGCGGGTTCACGGCCCGAAGTATAATTGCCGTCTCATGCCCGGCCCCCAGCAAGTCCAGATCTTCGGCGTGAAGAAGGACTCCGACACCCGCGCCGCCCTCCGCTTCTTCGCCGAGCGGAGAATCAAGACGCACTTCGTGGACCTGAACGAACGGCCGGCATCCGTGGGGGAGCTGCGGCGCTTTGCGCAGAAGTTCGGGACCGTCAAGCTCGTGGACCGGGACTCCCGGCGCTACGCGGAGCTGGGGCTCTCCACGGCCCGCTTGTCGGACGAGCGCTGGCTGGAGAAACTTTCGTTGGAGCCGCTGCTCCTGAAGCTGCCTCTGGTGCGGAACGAAAACCGTCTCACCGTCGGCCTGGCCGATGCCACCTGGAAGGAGTGGTGCGCGGCGTGAGGACGAAGATTCCGGTGCTCCTGGTCTTCTCTCTCGTGACGGGGTGTGCCGTGGCGACTGGATTGCCGTCGACCCAGGCGAGCACAATCGACACGCTGTTCCGTGATTACACGGGACCGGTGCCCGGGGCGAGCGTCATCGTGATCCAGGACGGCCGGGTGCTGTTCGAACGCGCCTACGGCCTCGCCATCCTATCCCCCGCCACACCGGCCACCCCCGGCACCGATTACCGGCTCGCTTCCCTGACCAAGGAATTCACCGCGCTTTCCATCATGCTCCTGGCGCGGGACGGCAGGCTCCGGTACGACGAGCCCATCAGCTTTCTGCTCCCCGGCCTGCCGCCGCACCTCAAGCCCTTGACGGTCCGCCAGCTCCTGACCCACACGTCCGGGATCTGGGACTACGAAGACCTGATCCCCGACACCCAGACCACGCAAGTCTCGGACGCGGACGTGCTGGCGCTGATTCAGAAGAAGGACACGCTCTACTTCCAGCCCGGGGCCAAGTTCCAGTACAGCAATACGGCCTATGTTCTGCTGGGGCTCATCGTCGAGCGGACCTCGGGCATGCCATTCGCGAAGTTCCTCGCGGAGCGCGTATTCAAGCCGGCCGGGATGGCCAGCACCGTGCTGTTCGAACACGGTGGGCCGGCGGTGCCGGTGCGCGCCTACGGCTACACGCCGGACTCCGGAGCGCCCACGTTCAAACCGACCGATCAGAGCGTCACGAGCGCCACCCGGGGTGATGGGGGCATCTATTCCACGGTGCCGGACCTGGCGAAGTGGTCGGACGCGCTCCTCACGGGCCGCTTGCTCGAGCAGAACCGCCTGGCCGAGGGGTTCACGTCGGGCGTGCTCACCGACGGGACGAAAACCGGATACGGGTTCGGCTGGTACGTGGATACGTTTCGGGGAGCGCGCCGGCTCTGGCACCACGGGGAAACCAGCGGATTCCGCAACACCATCGTCCGGTTCCCCGACCTTCATGCCGCCATCGTGGTGCTGAGCAACCGCAATGGAGGCGACACCGGCAAGATCGCGGACCAGATCGCCGACCTGGTCTTCTTCCCCAAGGGAGCACCATGATCGGCATCCCCCGTCAGGACGCAGGTGAGTTCAATCCCTATTACGCCAGGTACATCGCGCTCGTCCCCGACGGCAATCTGATCGAGATCATGACCCGCCAGGGCCTGGAGTTCGGTGGACTCGTGAAATCGATCCCCGAGGGCCGGGCTTCGTTCCGCTACGAGCCCGCGAAGTGGAGCGTGGCCCAGCTTGTAGAGCACGTGAACGATGCCGAGCGGATCTTCACCTACCGCGCGCTGTGCTTCTCCCGGGGCGAGAAGGCCCCGCTGCCGAGCTTCGATGAGAACGCGTATGCGGCCGCCTCGGCCGCCGAACAACGGCACATCTCCGACATCGGCGCCGAATTCGAAGCCATCCGCCGCGCGACGCTGGCGCTGCTCAGCGGCATGACGGAATCCATGCTCACGATGAGCGGCATCGCCTCCGAGAATCCGGTCACGGTACGGGCCCTCGCATACATCGTCGCCGGGCATTGCTTCCATCACGCCGCGATCTTGAAGGAGCGCTATCTCTAATCACTCCAAGTAGAAACAGGCCTTTGAGTTAACGGAGACACTGGTGTAGCGTCTTATAGATCCCAATGCGCCGCAGCCTATTCCTCGCCGCCCTGCTCCTGGTTCCCGGTCTCCTCGGGGCCCAGATGGCGCCAGCCCCCTCAGGCGTCACACCGCGCGACTCCGCGCTCCATGCCCTGAACCGCCTCGCCTACGGCCCCCGCCCCGGTGACGTCACCCGCGTCGCGCAGATGGGCGTGATGAAGTGGATCGACCTCCAGCTGGATCCGAAGCACATCCCGGACGACTCCCTGCGAGAGATCGAGTCAGGCTACCAGATCCTGCACGAGAGCTCGTACGACTTGATCAGGTTGCTGGACGATGCGCGCAAGGCGCGGCAGGAACGGCTCAAGAAAGACCCGGCGGCGGCTGACCAGCCGGCCGATCAGCCACCGAAGCTGCGGCGCCTGGTGGGTGAATTCCCCGAGCTCGCCGTCGTGCGGGCAGCCTATTCGCAACGGCAGCTTCAGGAAGTGATGGTCGACTTCTGGACCAATCACTTCAACGTCTTCGCCGGGAAGGGCATCGACCGCGCCCTCCTCCCCGACTACATCGAGCACGTGATCAGGCCCAATGCGCTGGGCAACTTCACGGATTTGCTCATCGCCACTGCCCAGAGCCCGGCCATGCTCTTCTACCTGGACAACTGGGAGAGTGTGGTGCCCGGAGCCGTCCCGCCTCAGCTCGCCCGGGCGGAGATGCGCGCGCGCTTCGGGAGGGGCAATCCCATGCGGCTCGACTCGGCCAAACAGCGCCTGCCCAAAGGCATCAACGAGAACTACGGCCGGGAGTTGATGGAGCTCCACACGCTGGGCGTCGACGGCGGCTATACCCAGGCCGACGTGATCGCCGCGGCCCGCATCCTCACCGGCTGGAGCATCGACCGGCCCCGGCAGGATCCCCGGTTCGTCTTCAACGACTGGGCGCACGACTACGGGGCGAAGACCGTCCTGGGCGTGTCCTTCCCCCCCGGCCGCGGGCAGGACGAAGGGTTGAAACTGCTGCAGCTGCTCGCGATGCACCCGGCCACCATGCATCACGTCTCCTGGGAGCTCTGCCAGCGCTTCGTCGCGGATGAGCCCCCGGACGGCTGCGTGGATGACGCAGTGACGGCGTGGAAGAAGACGAACGGCGACCTCCGCGCCGTGCTCACGGCCATTTTTCATGGTCCCGACTTCTGGGCCCGGCCCAATCTCTCCGGGAAGGTGAAGACGCCGCTCGAGTTCGTCGCGAGTGCCCTCCGGGCCTCGGGCGCCGAGCCCGACACCACGTTCCGGCTAGCCCAGGTGGTCGCCCGCCTCGGCGAGCCCCTCTACCAGCACGTGGCGCCCGACGGGTATCACGAGACCCAGGACGAGTGGGTCAACAGCGGAGCCCTGCTCGACCGGATGAACGTCGCCGTCGGCCTCGCCTCCGGTAAAATGCCCGGAGCGTGGGTCGACCTGGACCGCGTCGTGCCCCCGGTGGCGGATCACGACTCGCTGGTGACCACCATCGACCGCCAGCTCCTCGGCGGGGCGATGACTCCGCACACGCGGCAGGTGATTCTCGATCAGATCAAAGACATCACAGACGCGAACGCCGCCCGGAACTTCGCGGTGGGGCTGGCGCTGGGTGGGCCGGATTTTCAAAGACAGTAGCTAAGACGCTAAGACGCTAAGTCGCTAAGTCGCTAAGTGCTGAAATGGAGATCCCGATGGCAATTACGAGACGCGGGTTTGTGAGGGCTGGCGGGGTAGCGTTGTTCAGCGTGGGGCTCGATCAGTTGTTCTTGGACCGAGCCGCCTACGCGCTCACTAACCGACTAACCGACTATCCGACTACCCGACCGGTTCTAGTCTGTCTTTTCCAGCGGGGCGCCGTCGACGGGTTGAACATGGTCGTCCCGCATGGCGACCGGATCTACTACGAAGAGCGCCCGCGCATCGGCGTGCCGGCGAAAGACGTGGTGGACCTGGACGGCTACTTCGGTCTCCACCCTTCGCTCGCGGCGCTCAAGCCCTGGTGGGACAACCAGAGCCTCGCCGCCATTCATGCGATCGGCTCGCCGGATACCACCCGCTCGCACTTCGATGCCCAGGACTACATGGAATCGGGGACCCCCGGCGTGAAGATCACGTCGGACGGCTGGCTCAACCGCTACTGCCAGCACGACCGCGAGCACCAGAGCTCGGCCTTCCGGTCCGTCGCCTTCGGCCCTGAGCTGCCGCGAATTCTCTCGGGTTCAGCACCGGCACTCGCCATCGGCGACCTCAAGACCTTCGGCCTCCGGGTGCCGCAGAACGCTCAGGGAGACCGCGTCACGCGGGCCTTCGAAGCCCTGTATCAGGGCTCCGCCACCGGACTGCTGGCCTCTTCGTCCGAAGAGGGCTTCGAGGCGGCGCGGCAGCTCAAAGCCGCGGACCCCACCCAGTACCAGCCGGAGCACGGGGCCACCTATCCGAACGGGAAGCTGGGGCGTTCCCTGCTCGAGATCGCCCAGCTGATCAAGGCGGATATCGGACTCCAGATCGCCTTCGCCGACGCCACCGGCTGGGACACCCACGTCAATCAGGGGGCCAGCGAGGGGCAGCTCTCGGCCCGGCTCAAAGAGCTTGGCGATGGCCTGGCGGCCTTCGCGGCCGACCTTGGTGACCGCATGCACAACATCGTGGTGCTCACCATGTCCGAGTTTGGCCGCACCATTCACGAGAATGGCAACAGCGGCACCGACCATGGCCACGCCACCGCGATGTTCGTCCTCGGCGGTCCGGTGAATGGCGGCAAGGTGCTAGGGAAATGGCCCGGCCTGGGGCCCGAGCAACGGTACGAGGGAAGGGATGTCGCGGTCACCACGGACTTCCGGGATCTCTTCGCCGAGGTCCTGGCCCGGCACCTCGGAAGCGCGGATCTGGCCTCGGTCTTTCCGGCGTATACGGTCGATCCAAGCAGGTACATCGGAGCGATAAGAGCCTAAAGAACTGGACGTAGTGCTTCTCGACGCCTTATCGTTGTTCTGTGAGCGACCCCATCGCCACACTATTGGCCGCCGCCGAACGGGCTGAAGGGGTTCCCGCGTTCTGGAAGGCGACAGTTCAGTCCCTCGAGACTGAGCTCAAGGCCCCCGCACGCCTCACCTACCGGGGTCTGAACGACAGCGGGGAGGTGACCGCCGGGGCGTTCACGGCCGGTGCCGCCTCCGTCGCCATCACCGACGCCGACGGCCGCCGGGTCGAAG
>DATBCM010000013.1:0-1534 GCA_036270455.1 Gemmatimonadales bacterium
CGACGCCGTCCAGTTGGGCACGGCAGACCTGGTCCCCACTATCATCCCCGTGTTTGCCGCCCAACATGGCCCCAGCGAGATCGACTGGACTGTGGTCGCGACCGGTCACTCCACCCGGATCACGACGGCGCAGGCGGGGGCGATCGCGGCCTACGGGGAGCTGCTGGCGCTCGAGCGGATCGAGGTCTCGAAGTAACCCAGGGCCGTCGGGTAGTACTCCCGAAGCTCCTCCCAGGTGATGCCGTTCCGGCGGATCAGCCCGGAGTAGAGCAGGGAGCTCGGCCGCGGCACCCGCGCCTGGGTCGCGAAATCCACCTCCAACAGTCCGAATCGCATGGTGTACCCCTCGGCCCACTCGAAGTTGTCCATCGATGACCAATGCAGGTAGCCGCGGAGGTCCGCGCCCGCGTCAAGCGCCCGGGCCGACTCGGCCAGGTGTGCCACCAGCGCGGGCGCCCGGAAGGCGTCCCTGCTGTCCGCTACCCCGTTCTCAGTGATGTAGATCGGTTTCCCGTACCTGGCGGCCAGCTCCAGCAAGAGGGTGTGGATCCCCTGCGGGTAGATCTCCATGGCGAAGTCCGACAGCTGGCTCCCGGGCCGGGAGAATGTGCGCGAGAACAGGTTCCGCGTCGCGGTCGCGTCGAAGGCGACCATGTCCCGGCTGTAGTAGTTGAGCCCGATCCAGTCCAGGGTGCCCGCCGCCTCCGGGATCCGCATCGGCTTCCCCAGGGGCCATCCCGCCCGCCCGTCGGTGCAGGCCCGCAGGATCCAGTGGTTGAAGCCTGCCTCCGGCAGCGCCGAAGCCATCCGGTCCAGGGGGTGCCAGCGCCGCCAGGGCTCGAAGAGACGCATGTGCTGGGCGATGCCAACCCTGGCGGAGCCGCCATGAGGCCCGCTCTTCAACTCGATGTAGGCCGCCGCGTGGGCGCGGATGATGTTGCGCATGACGCCAACGGCGGCGGCGAAATCCCGCCTTTCCGGCGGCCAGAGGCCGAGCACGTACGACTGGTAGGCGTAGACGTTGGGTTCGTTGAAGGTTGTCCAGAGGTCCACCAGGTCTCCGAACTCGGCGGCGCAGAGCCGGGCCAGCTGGCGGAAATCCTCGATGGCGCCCTCGTTCTCCCACCCGCCCACACGGCTGAGCCAGAGTGGGTTGGTGAAGTGGTGCAGCGTTACCAGGGGTGTCATCCCCAGCTCTCGTAAGGTCTCGAGCACCTGGCGGTAGTGGGCCACGGCTTCGGGACTGACGACGCCGCGCTCGGAAAACAGCCGGCTCCACTCAATCGACAGGCGGTGGGCGTTGTGGCCCATCGCTCTGAGCGTCTCGAAGTCCTGGCGGTAGCGGACGTAGTGGTCGCAAGCCGGGTCGCTGGTGTCGCCGTTCTTGATCTTGCCCGGCAGCTGCTCCCACTGCCACCAGTCATTGTTGTGGTTGCCACCTTCGACCTGGTGTGCGGCGGTGGCCGCCCCCCACAGGAACGCCTTCGGGAACCGATAGGCGAGGTCCGCGGTCAACAGGGCAGAGGTCAGACCG
>DATBCM010000014.1:0-1850 GCA_036270455.1 Gemmatimonadales bacterium
GTCCGCCAGCCAGAGCCCGCATGTCACTCTCGCGGCCGACGTCGACGACAAGCTCTTCGCCGCCCAGCTACTGAACGATGCTCTGATCGTCCTCTTCGCGACCACGCTACTGGCGACGTTGCTTACCCTGGTCGCCTTCTACTTCGCGCGCCGGTATGCGCTCCGGCCGCTGGCCGAGCTCGGCAAAGGGGCGGCCCGCGTCGCCGGGGGTGACTACACCGGCCGGGTCGAGGTGACCTCTGCGGATGAGCTGGGCCACCTGGGGCAGAGCTTCAACCTGATGTCGGAGCGGATCCTGCAAAACACCCAGGAGCTGGAGTCGCAGCGCGCCCGGCTGGACGCCGCCATCACCAGCCTCAGCGCTGTATCCCGAGCCCTGACCACAACCACGACGGGGGAGGGCGCACTCCGCCAGGCTGTGCTCGATGCCCTGGTCGAGATCACAGGCATCGAGCAGGTCGCGATGTACACCGGCGTCGACCAGCCTCGCGTCACAGCCACCCGCGGAATCCGCGCCGGCGACGCACGGCAGCTGCTCAGTGCCGCCGCGGCCAAGGTCGCCATGACCCGCGGAGAGGGCGGGGTTATCCCGTTGACCAGGCCGCCCGCGGAGTTCCGTGGCTACTCGGTGCTGGTGGTGCCGATGGTCTACCAGGAGCGGCCTGTGGGGGCATTGGTTGCCTTCACTCCCGACCGCCTCGCCGAAGTCGACCTACCCTCGATCAACGTCCTCGCCAACCAGGCCACGGTGGCCTTGCAGAACAGCCTGCTGTTCCAGCGTGAGCGCCAGACCGTCGTCCGCTTGCAGGAGCTTGACGCTCTCAAGTCAGACTTCCTGGCCACCATCCAGCACGAGCTGCGCACGCCTTTGACCGCGATCATCGGGCTCACGGACCTTCTCGACATGGCCTGGCAAACCTGGAGTGAGGCCCAAAAGCTGGACGCGGTCGGGGATGTCCAGATCGCCGCCAAGGGACTGTACGAGCTGGTCGAAACCGTACTCGACTACTCCATGATCGAGTCCGACCGCCTCCGCCTTGACCTGTTTCCGACGGCGGCGCGATCTGCCACCGACGCTGCCGTCCAGGACATCGCGGCCACGATCAAGCGCCACAACGTCAAGGTCGACGTCAAGGTGCCCGAAGACCTGCGGGTGCAGGCCGATCAGAAGCGCCTCACCCAGGTGATGAAAGCCCTGCTGGACAACGCGGTCAAGTTCAGTCCCGCCAACAGCACCGTCCAGGTCCGCGGCGCCCGCCGCAACGGTCGAGTGACCCTGGAGGTGGTGGACAAGGGCATCGGCATCGATCCGGACCACCAGAAGCGGATCTTCGAGCGTTTCTACCAGGTCGACAACACGGCCACCCGCCGGTACGGCGGCACCGGTATGGGGCTTGCCCTGGTCGAGAAACTGGTGACCCTGCAGAAGGGCAAAGTCGAGGTCAAGAGCCGCCCCGGGCGCGGTTCCACGTTCACCATCAGTCTGCCCGCGGTCAAATAAGGGGCCCGGGCGCGGCGCGGTACAATCGGCCTCGGTCGCGCTAGATGGGGAGTCAGCGGTGCCCTGTACCCGCAATCCGCTATAGCGGGATCGAATTCCCTTCTGAGGGCCTGGGAACCAGGGTGGTCCCGGGCGGAGGCGTCGAGGGTCGGACCCTGCGCAGCTCGAAACTCATGAACCCCGTCAGGTCCGGAAGGAAGCAGCGGTAAGTGGGCGACGGGGGTGCCGTAGGTAGTCCGGCCGGAGCTTTCGTCCCGGCAAGGCGCCCCGGGGCTGCGGGAACGAGGCGGGGTGCGCGACCACTTATTCACCCCTCCCACTGGCTCTTGAATTGACTGCTCTCTACTCG
>DATBCM010000015.1:0-6372 GCA_036270455.1 Gemmatimonadales bacterium
GTGGCCTTGACCCTCACGCCCGCCCTGTGCGCGTGGCTGCTCAAGGAGTCGAACGAGGCGCATCAGGCGGGCTTCTTCGGGAAGTTCAACGCCTGGTTCAAGAAAGTGACGGGCAGTTACGCCGGGGCCGTCGACAAGGTGCTCGGCCGCCCGAAGGCCTGGCTCGGGGCGTTCGCCGTGCTCATCCTGCTGGTCGGTGTCCTGTGGACGCACATTCAGACGGCGTTCGTTCCGACCGAGGACAAGGGATACTTCGCCGTCGCCCTCCAGCTCCCGGACGCGGCATCGCTGCAGCGGACCGAGGACGTGGTCAAGCGCATCGAAGGCTACATGAAGGGCGAGCCGGCGATACGCAACATCGTCGCGCTCGTAGGGTTCGACATCTTGAGCCGCGCCAGCCAGAGCAACAGTGCCGTGATCTTCGTGAACGTGAAGCCCTGGGAAGAGCGGGGCGCGAAAGACGCGATCGACGCGATCATCGGGCGCATGAACGGACGGCTCTTCATGATGCCGGACGCCCAGGCCTTCGCGTTCAACCTGCCCGAGATTTTCGGGCTCGGCACCACCGCGGGCGTCGAGACCAACCTGCAGGCCCGGTCTGGACAGTCGGTGCAGGACTTCGCGAATCAGGTGCAGGCGTTCGTAGGCGCCGCCAATCAGCTGCCCGCGGCGGCAGGCGTGCAGGCCAACTTCCGCGCGAACGTCCCACAGATCTATCTGGACGTCGACCGCGCCGCGGCCAAGGCGCGTGGGGTTCAACTCTCGGACCTCAACGGGACGCTGCAGGCCAACCTGTCCACGCTCTACATCAACGACTTCAACCTCTACGGGAAGACGTACCGGGTGCAGGCCGAAGCACAGGCCGCGTACCGCCAGTCCCCGGCAGACATTGGACGGCTCTACGTGCGCGGCACCAACGATTCGATGATTCCCGTGTCGGCGCTGGCGCGCGTGGAGTTCCGCAGCGGACCCACGCTGATTTCGCGCTTCAACGGCTTCACCTCCGCCCTCATCACCGCGGCCCCGAAGCCGGGGCACAGCTCGGGGGAGCTGATGCAGCAGCTGGACGGGCTGGTCTCGAGCCAATTTGGATCCCAGGGGCTGGGACTCGCGTACTCCGGGCAATCATTCCAGGAACGCGCCTCCAGCGGACAATCCGGGCTGGTATTCGGCCTCGGGTTGATCCTCGTATTCCTGGTGCTTGCGGCGCAATACGAGAGCTGGTCACTGCCGTTCGCCGTCCTCCTGGGCATTCCGTTCGGCGTCCTCGGCGCCTACCTCGGCATCTGGTTCCGCGGACAGCCGAGCGACATCTACGTCCAGGTCGGGCTCCTCACCGTGGTGGGACTCGCGGCGAAGAACGCCATTCTGATCGTCGAGTTCGCGAACGAGCTCCGCGACCAAGGGCACTCGATCATTTCCGCGGCCGTCGAGGCGGCGCGGGAGCGCTTCCGCCCGATTCTGATGACCTCGATGGCGTTCATCTTCGGCGTCTCGCCCCTCGTGGTGGCGAGCGGGGCCGGAGCCATCAGCCGGCATTCCATCGGCACCACCGTGTTCGCCGGCATGGTGATCGCCACGTCGGTCGGCATCTTCTTCATCCCGCTCTTCTTCCGGCTCATCCGGGGATTCGCGGATCGAGGTCAGCAATGATCCGCCGCACCACGTTGGTCACCCTGATGATCGCCGCCGGTTGTGCGGTGGGGCCGGGCTACCACCCGTCACCGGTGGTGGCGCCGTCGTCCCAGGTGGGTGCCGCGAGCTACTCGGATACCGCGAAGGCCTTCTACGACTCCCTCGCGGGCGCGAGGGGTGCGGACTCCACGCCGGCGTATGGAGCCGCGCCCCTGGAGCCGCGCCGGGTCAGGGCCGACTCGATTGCCGACCTCGCGTGGCTCGACATCCTGCGGGATTCCACGCTCGACGCCCTGGTGCAGATCGCCGTCCGGCAGAACCGCGATCTGGCCACCGCCAAGGCACGGGTCCAGGAGTTCCGGGCCGACGTGGGGCTGGCGCGGGCGCCGCTGTTCCCCTCGCTGACCGGGAACGGGAGTGCGTCCAAGAACCAGGTGGCCTTCGGGCCGCAGGTGTTCCCGTACAGCGCGGTCCGCGTCACCGCGGACGTGGCCTGGGAACTCGACTTCTGGGGCAAGACGCGGCGCGGCATGCAGGCCGCCAACGCCGACCTCGCGGCGCAGGATGCCGTCGAGCAGGAGACGGTGCTGACTCTCGTGAGCAGCGTCGCCATCTGGTACCTCCAGCTGCTCGAGCTCGATCAGGAGGCACAGGTATCCGCGCACACGCTCCAGACCAGCCAGGCGACGCTCGACCTGGCGCGGCAACGCTATGCGCGGGGGATCATCTCGGAGCTGGACGTCAGGCAGTTCGAGGCCCAAGTGGCGGCGCCGGCGGTACGGCTCGCGCAGGTGGAGCAGATTCGCGCGCAGACCGAGCACGCGCTGAACGTCCTGCTGGGCCAGGGCCCCACCGTCATTCCCCGCCATGGGGCGCTCGCGGAGGCCGCGCGGGCGGTGACGGTCCCCGATTCCCTGCCCTCGACCCTGCTCGCGCGCCGCCCCGACGTCCGGCAGGCAGAGCGGGCGTACCGCGCGGCGAACGCGCGGGCGGGCCAGGCGTTCGCGCAGCAGCTCCCGGTCATCATGTTCACGGGCTCCTACGGGTCCCAGGCCGCCACGTCGAACGGCCTGTTCAAGCCGCAGTCGGACATCTACGTGGCCCAACTCGGGATTTCCATTCCGCTCTTCGCCGGCGGGGCCCGCTCCTCGACGACGGCGGCCGCGAACGCCCGGGCCGAGCAGGCGCGGAATCAGTACGAGCAGACGGTGTTGCGGGCCCTGCAGGACGCCGGTGACGCCCTCTCGGGCGCCCGGGCGGCGCGGGATCAGGTGGCCGCGGCGGAAACGCAGGCCATCGCACTGCGCCGGGCCTACGACCTGGCGCAGGTGCGTTACCGCTCCGGTATCGCGAACTATCTCGAGGTGCTGGACGCCGAGCGGAGTCTGTTCACCGCGGAGCTGACGCTGTCGCAGGCCGAGCTGGGGCAGGTCACGGCCGCCGTACAGCTGTACAAGGCCCTGGGCGGAAGCTGGAACGGGAAGACGGAAACGAAGTAGATCCGGGGGTTGCTCCGGCGACCCGTCATGTGCACTGTAGCGGCTCCTCCAGAGGAGCCGCTACGTGTTTAAGGGCCTGTCCGCCGTCGCACTCGCCTTGCTCGCCATCCGTCCCGCTCACGCCCAGGGCCTGCGCGTCGAGATCGCCGTCTCTCCTGCGCTCCGGGCCGCGCCGGCGACCGGACGGATGTACGTCTTCTTCTCGCGGGATTCGAGTGAGGACCCGCGACTCGGCGCCCGGAATGAGAGCCAATGCGTGCCGTTTTTCGGCGTCGACGTGAGGAACCTTGCGGCCGGGACGCCCGGCATCATCGATGGGACGACCCTCGGTTATCCCCTGGCAAAGCTGGGTGATCTCCCGCCGGGTGACTATTACGTGCAGGGTCTGCTGAGCGTCTACTCCGATTTTCACCGGGCCGATGGCCACACGGTCTGGGCACACGACGACCAGTGGGAGGGCCAGCAGTACAACAAGTCTCCCGGGAACCTGGTGAGCGAAGTCCGGAAGATCCACGTGGACCCCTCACATCCCGATACGCTGCGCCTCGAGCTCGTCCGCGCGATCCCCGCCATCACCGTCCCGGCGGATACCCGCTGGGTCCGGCGGGTGAAGATTCAGAGCAAGCTCCTCACCGCGTTCTGGGGCCGGCCCATCTACCTCGGCGCCACTATTCTCCTGCCCTCGGACTACGACAAGGACTCGACCACCCACTTCCCCGCCGTGTACGAGCAGGGCCACTTCTCGCTTGCCGCTCCGTTCGGGTTCACTCGCGAGGGGAAGCCGGAATCACCTGAGGACCGCGCGCAGCGGGTAAAGCGGACGGCCCGGGAGCCCGGATACGAATTCGCCCAGTCGTGGGTGAGTCGCGGATTCCCGCAGATGATCGCGGTGACCTTCCAGCACCCGACACCGTATTTCGATGACTCGTATGCCGTCAATTCCGTGAATAACGGACCCTACGGCGACGCGATCCTCACGGAGCTGATCCCCTACCTCGAGTCGCACTTCCGGATGATCCAGGCGCCGTGGGCGCGCCTCCTGGTGGGTGGCTCAACGGGAGGGTGGGAGGCGATGGCCCTTCAGGTCTATCATCCCGACTTCTTCGGCGGAACCTGGGTGCTGTATCCGGATCCCATCGACCTGCGCGCCTACGAGCTGGTGAACGTGTACCGGGATTCGAACGCGTTCGTCTTCCCCGTGTCGGAGTGGTTCCAGGCGGACGTGCCCGCCGAGCGGGAGGAGACGGGCCAGCCGCACATCACGGTGCGGCAGGAGAGTCAATACGAGGCGGTGCTGGGAAGCCACGCGCGCTCGGGCGAGCAGTTCGCGATCTGGGAGGCGACGTGGGGGCCGGTGGGGCCGGACGGCTATCCGGTCGATCTGTGGGACCTGTCCACCGGGAAGATCAACCACCAGGTGGCGGACTACATGAAGGCGCACGACTACGACATCCGGGACTACCTGGAGCGTAACTGGGCCACGCTCGGCCCCAAACTGCGCGGCCGACTGCACATCTACGTGGGGGACATGGACACGTTCTACCTGAACCTGTCCGTCTACTACATGGAAGCGTTCTTGAAGGGCGCGAGGCCGCCCGCCGAGGCGGACATAGAGTACGGGCACCCGCTGAAGCCCCACGGCTGGCAGCCGGTCACCAACGCCGAGCTGATGCGCCGGATGGCGGCATACATCGCCGCCATCCGGCCGAAGCGTTGAGCTAGGGCGCGCAGCCGGTCGCCAGTCCCCGGGCGTTGCACTCGTTATCAGGAACGGGCATGACGGACGGTACCGCGCCGGGGGGGACGTTCCCGTTCGGGATGTCCGTGGGGATCGTGGCCAACAGCCCGTACCGCCGCGCGTCGATCCACCGCGTCCCCTGCTCCCACATCAGCGAGTACCGCCGGTTGTACAGCAACTCGGCGATGTAGGCCGCCTTGGGGCTCCCACCGGTCAACGTATCGGCCGGCAAGTTGCCAGATCCTTTCCGCACCAGGTTCAGAATGGTGTTCGCGGCGGCCAGGTTGTTGAGCCCGATTTGTGCCTCGGCGTCGAGCAAGGCCAGCTCCTCACCCCGGATGATGGCAATCGGGTGCCCCAGATCGAGGGCACCATTTGTGAAGTACACCGTGAACTTGAGTTCACCAGAGATCGGGATCCCGCCCAGGACCTGCGTGTCCTGAGACGCGACGATCTTGTTCAGGGCGCGGAGATCAGGCTGCCCGCCCACCTGGGTATCAGCATCGACGGCAAAGTCCGGTAGCGCGAAGAAGGTGTTGCCATTCAGCGGGTCAGACAGGTCATTCGTTGCGTCCCCCGCGTCCGGCGAGTAGTCGAAATACGCCCCGGCCTTGAACTGGGTCGAATCCCCCGGCACATAGAACGACGCGGCCAGGGCCGTCTCGGCCGCATTCCAGCAGTTGGCAGGCGTGTTGTGGCAACCGTTGAGCGCGCTGGCCCGGAGGACCTCCGCCTTGGCCGCAAGCGCGCGATTGAACCGGATGAACGCAGCCGGGTCCCCGAAGGGCGCCAGTCCGGTCGGGATGTTGAATGGGAACGAGGCGGCTGCCGTGTTGGCGGTGAGGAGGTTGGTCCGCGCCGAGTCGAGCACCCCGATGATGTAGCCGTACACCGAGTCTTCACTGACGAACGGTGCGGGTGGCGCCGTCACCGGGCGGTCCACGTCGACGGGGGCACCCAGCTGGGCCCGGGTCTCGATGACATACAGGAGGGCGAGCGCCTTGAACGTCTGCGCCATGCCCCGGGACGCCGCGATCTCACCCGCGGACAACTGTGTCGTCCGGCTCAGCGCCTGGAGGTAGACGTTGATGCTCCGGATATTCGCGTACCGACCCAGCCAGAGCGCGCCGCCGAATCCGGTTCCCGACAATGGGCCGAAGTACGGTTCGGTGTAATCCGGGGTGTTGTTGCCCGAGAGATTGATGCCCTCCCGTCCCATGGAGCCCACCCGCCAGATAAGATCCTGAATGTCCCCCCTCGCGCCGACGAACACGCCATTGGCGGCGGCCGCGAGTTTGTCCCGGGTTGGGTGGTTCAGCAGGTCGTCGACGGTCGGGTTGTTGGTCTGCTGCACGTCGAAGAAATTCTGGCACGCGGCGACTGCAAGCACGATGGCCAGAGCGGTGAACGAGCGGGTTGTGGTCTTCATGGTCAGAACCCCGCCGTGATAGTGAAGGTGAAGGAACGCGACGGAGGATAGGGTCCGAGATCGATGTTCCG
>DATBCM010000016.1:0-4629 GCA_036270455.1 Gemmatimonadales bacterium
TTCCTAGGGAGTATTCGGGGCCAGTACCGGAGAGACTTTTGCTGATCGTCATGCGCCATGGGGCCACGGACGCGGAAGTCCAGCGCGTGGTCGCCGTGATTCAGGAAATGGGATACCAGGCCCAGGCCATGCCCGGGGCCCAGCGGACCGCCGTCGGCCTCATCGGCAACGACGGGCGCGTGGACGCTTCGCGGCTCGAGTGCCTGCCCGGCGTCACCGAAGTCATTCACGTCTCGAAGCCCTACAAGCAGGTAAGCCGGGAGTGGAAGAGCGAGTCGACGGTGATTCATTTGCCCAACGGGGTCACCGTGGGCGGCACCGACGTGGTGGCCATCGCGGGCCCCTGCTCGGTGGAGTCCGAGCGGCAGATCATCGAGACCGCCCGGCAGGTGAAGGAGGCGGGCGCCACGATTCTCCGCGGCGGTGCCTTCAAGCCCCGCAGCTCACCCTATTCGTTTCAGGGGCTGGGACGCCCGGCCCTGCGTTTCCTGGAAAAGGCGCGGGCCGAAACGGGACTCCTCGTCTGCACGGAAGCGATGGACAACGAGGCCGTCGGCTGGATTTCCGAGATGGCCGACATCGTGCAGATCGGCGCCCGGAACATGCAGAACTATTCCTTGCTCAAAGCCGCGGGCCGGTGCGGGAAGCCGGTCCTCCTCAAACGCGGCATGGCGGCCACCATCACCGAGCTGCTCCTCTCGGCCGAGTATCTCCTGGCCGAGGGGAATGCGGACGTGATCCTGTGCGAGCGCGGTGTGCGGGGCTTCGACCCCATCACCCGCAACCTCTTCGATCTGACGGCGATCCCGGTGGTGCACAAGCTGTCCCACCTGCCGATCATCGCCGATCCCTCGCATGGCACGGGGCTCCGCGACCAGGTGCTGCCGATGGCCCGGGCGGCGGTGGCCGCCGGGGCCGATGGGATCATCGTCGAAGTGCACCCCGCACCCGACCAGGCGTTGTCGGACGGCGCGCAATCGCTCTTCCCCAAGCAATTCGCGCAGCTGATGAAGGAAGTCCGCATCATCGCCGAAGTGACGGGCCGGCGGATGGCGGAGCCGGCGTCGGTGGGGGCGTGAAACGCCGGGGGCGGGGAGCCGGGAGCCGTTCGCTCCCAGTGCTGCTATGCCTCCTGGTGCCCACCGGGGCCTTCGCGCAGGACCCCTTCGCCGTCCTGGCGCGGGCGCGCGCCGCGTACGATACCATCCACACGCTGCGGGCCGATTTCGTCCAGATCGTCGACAACCCGATGGTCGGCGCCCCCGATACCACGCGCGGCGTCCTCTCTCAGCAACCCCCGTCCCGGTTCACCATGAACTTCACCCACCCCAAGGGTGACCGGATCCTGGCGGACGGGAAATACCTCTGGATCTACACGCCCTCGACCACGCCGGGACAGGTGATCCGCACCCTGCTCCCTGCGAATGGAGGCACAGGGCCCAACCTGATCGGGCAGTTCGTGGAGCACTCCGCAGAGCGGTACCAGGCACGCTGGGTCCGTTCGGATTCGACGGCGGCCGACGTGACGGACGTCATCCACCTCGAGCCGATCCAGAGGGACCTGCCCTTCACCGAAGCCACGGTCGCCATCACACAGGCGGGACTGGTCACACGGATCGAGATCACGGAGACGTCAGGACAGAAGCGGGTGTTGATCTTTTCGAAGCACCAGCTGAACGGCAAACTTTCCGGGGGGACGTTCCGGTTCAGTCCCGGGGCGGGAGTACGGGTGGTAGATCAGTAGCGAGGGCATCCGCGACATCCTGCGCCGTCTGGTCGTCCATCCCGCCTTTTCTCGCCAGCTCCAACGCCGCCCGTCCCAGCATCTGATACAGCCGCGCATCGTCGAGCGTCAGGGCACTCAGGTGCCGCAGGATGGTATCCGTGTCTCCCCGCGCCACGGGACCGGTCAGCACACTCCGCGGGTCCCCTGCCAACAGGTTGGTCATGGTGCCGCGCACGAGCGGCGACAGGGCCGCCCATGCATCTTCGTCCGAAAGCCCGGCGTGCCGCAGCAGCCGCTGGGCGATGGCTTCCACGACCACCAGATAGTTCGATGCGAACACGGCGCCGGCATGGTAGAGGATCTTCGCCCTCGCGGTGATTCGGAAGGGCTTCATCCCGACGGCGCGGGCAATCCACTCCGCCGTCTCCATGGCTGCCGCACTCCCCTCGACCGCCGCCCAGGCTCCCTTGAAGCGCTCCGGCGCGACTTCGGGATCGCTGATGGTCTGCAATGGATGAAGGGAGCCGAGGGCGGCGCGCGTCGGCACCAAGGGCGAGAGGGCTTCCTGGCCGAGCACGCCCGAGCAATGCAGCACGGTCTGGGCGGCGCCGATGCCCTTGGTGGCCCACAGCTGCTGAGCGACGGGATGGATGCGGCCATCGGGGACGGCGAGGAACAGGACCTCGAGCTCCGACACCCAACCGGCGTCAGGTCCCTCTGGCGTGACCGTGAGCGAGAGCGGCGCGGGAACCCGAACGGGCCGGCGGCTGGTCAAACGGACGTCGCGGCCGGCGCGGGAGAGGGCCAGTGCCAGGCCAGCCCCCACCCGCCCCGCGCCGATGATCCCGACCGCTCCCGCCACTCGGGGGCTAGTGGCCGGGGGTCGGAGCGGGTTTCGGCGCCAGGCTGAGCAGATCCTGCGGGGTCCTGGCCTTCCGGGCCAGTCCGAGCGCCCGGACCACCTGCTGATCGTCCGCAATCCGGCGGTGGAACTCGCCGATGCGGCCGAAACTGTACCGCGCGACCTCGTAGCCGATCTCCTGCCGGAACAGCTCCTTGCCGCCCTCGAGGACGCTCGGCGGGAAGGTGACGCCGCGCGCCTTGAGTCGCTGCAGCACCTCGTTCACCATCGCATCGGTCACCGGGAAGTCGGCGTTCGACACCAGGTGGTGCATCTTGGCGTCCACGGCGTACCCGGACAGCACGTCCGCGAACACGGGTACCTTGGCGCCCAGGGACTTGTTGAAGGCTTGCTCGCCGGCGGTGAAGGTGTCGACCGCGACGAAGAGATCGGGATGAATGCCGCCGCCACCGTACTCGGTGCGGCCCGCGTCCGTATGGAAGACGTGGGTGGTATCGACCTTCGACGTATCCTGTCCATGGGATGCGGCGACCACGAGCGCGACCTGATCCTCTTCAGTCTTCATGGTCCGCTGAATGGTGCGGCCACTCGGCGTATACCAGCGCGCCGTCGTCAGCTTCAGGGCGGTTTCCGGGGTCAGCTGCCAGACTTGCTGGACCAGCCCCTTCCCCCAGGTCGGGGTTCCCACCACCAGGGCCCGGTCGTGATCCTGAAGCGCACCCGAGATGATCTCCGCGGCGCTGGCCGTGAAGCCGTTCACCAGCACCACGATCGGGAGGTTGGGCCAGCGCTGCGGCTGGTCGTCCCGGTAGACGGCATTCGAGTGCGGCGCCCGGCCCCGGGTGACCACGACGTCCTGCCACGGGTTCAGGAACAGATCGGTGACGCCCACCCCCTGCTGCAGCGAGCCGCCGGGGTTGCCGCGCAGATCGTAGATCAGGGCCCGCATGCCGGCCTTGCCCAGCGAGTCGACGGCGAGCTCCATCTCATGTGCCGACGAGTCGCTCACCGGGCTCATAGCGATGTAGCCGACATGGTCGTCGAGCATCATCGCGAGCCCCACGGAGCGGACGTGGATCTTGGCGCGGGTGATCTTGAAGGTCATCGGCTGGTCCACGCCGGGCCGCTTCACCGTGAGCGTCACGGTGGAGCCCGCAGGACCACGCATCTTCTTGAACACGTCGTCCTGCTTCCAGCCGGCGGTGGACTGCCCGTCGAGCTGGGTGATCATGTCACCGCCCAGCAGGCCGGCCCGCTCGGCCGGCGTCTCGGGCAGCGGAGCCACCACCGCGACGGCGTTGTCCCGTACCTCGAACTGGAACCCCAGGCCGCCGTAGTCTCCCGAGATCTGCTCGGTGAGCTCCTTGAAGTCTTCGGGCTTCAGGTATACGGAGTAGGGATCGTGCAGCTGGTCCACCAGTCCGTCGATGGCCATGCCGTAGAGCTTGCCTTCGTCGATCGAGTCGACGTAGTAGTCGGCGACGTGCGCCAGCACGTCGTCGAAGAGCCGCGCCTGCTGATAGACCGAACCGGTCGGCACCGCGTCCCGCTGCAGCAACCAGCCGCCCGTGACGAGTGCCGCGGCGGTGACCGCCGCAATGATGGCGATGTTTTTGCCCTTCATGAGATTCCTCGTGGTGAAAGTGCGGACGTCCCCCTGATCTCCTTCCAGGCGGCGTCCAACACGACGGATTTCGATTGGGTGGCGTCGAGATGCACCACCCACGGGCCGGCCGCCTTCCGGTACGCCTCGAGCACGCGGGCGTGAAACGCATCGCCCTCGCGTTCGATACGGTCCTGCTCTTTCCGGGCCTTCCGCTGCCGCTCCCGGCCTACCTCGACCGGCACGTCGAGCACCAGCGTAAGATCGGCCGCGAGCCCGCCCGTCGCGATCTGGAGGGCCGCCTGCACGGCGTCTGCGGAGAGCCCGCGGCCCGCCACCTGATACGCCCGGGTCGACAGGTCGAACCGGTCGGCCAGGACCACCTGCCCCCCGGCGAGAGCGGGCCTGATCTGCTTCTCCACCAGGTCCGCGCGCGCC
>DATBCM010000017.1:0-8617 GCA_036270455.1 Gemmatimonadales bacterium
TCACCGGGCAGGCGGCCCTCAAGAAGCAGAAGCTCGAAGGGGTGACCCGCCGTCTGGTGGGATTCAGAATGGCGGATCCCAAGGCCATCGGGCGCCACGGCTACCCCGTGTTTCTGAATGGGCGACAGGTGGACGTCGTCCGCAGTGGCACGGTGACGCCCACGGTGAACGCGCCGATCGGCACGACCTATCTCCCCAAAGAGCAAGTCAAGGCGGGCACGAAGTTCGAGGTCGAGGTGCGCGGCAAGAGGGCCGAGGGTGAGGTCGTGAAGCTGCCGTTCGTACCGCACAACACGAAGAAATGAGAATCGGGATCCTCACCGTTTCGGACCTGGGCGCCCAGGGAAGGCGCGACGACACGTCGGGTGATACCATCGCGACGTGGGCGGCGGAGCGCGGTTTTGAAGTCGCCGTCCGCAGCATCGTACCTGACGAGACCAATCTCATCGTGTCCAAGTTGACGCGCTGGGCGGACTCCGGTGAGGTCGATGTCGTGTTGACCACCGGGGGCACCGGGCTCGCCGAGCGGGATGTGACGCCCGAGGCCACCCAGGCCGCCATCGACCGGCAAGCCCCCGGAATCGCCGAGGCATTGCGGGCACGGGGCGGAAAGGGGTTCCCCCGGGCGTGGCTCTCGCGCGGCATCGCGGGCACCCGTGGCAAGACCCTGATCGTGAACCTCGCCGGGTCTCCGGGTGCGGTGAAGGACGCGCTGCCGGTCTTGGACGAACTGCTGGAGCATGCCGTGAACATCCTTCGTGGCGACCCGGCCGGTCATTGAGCCCTGACCCCCGACACCTGACCCCTGACCCCTGATGCCTGACCGCGTCCTGATCACGACCGGCGACCTCGAGTTCGCCGTCCGCGTCAACGCCCAGCTCGAAGAGGCGGGGTTCGAGACCGAGCTGGCGACCTCCGGCGACGAAGTCCGTCAGGCCCTGCGCCGCCGGGAGCCGGCGTGCCTGGTGTTCACCGGCGGGCTGCACGAGCCCTCGACGGCCCAACTCCTCTCGCAGGCGCGCGATCTCCCCGTTTCCACGCTGGGCATCCTCGAGACCACCGAGCCTGAGCCCAAGGAATTCGCGCTCGAGCTGGGGCTGACGGGCTACCTCGTGAAGGGTGCGGACCTGGGAGAAGTGGCGCAGACCGTGCGTCGCCTGATCGAGCGACGGCGTCTCCAGGAGCGCACCGGGATCATCGGCGAGTCTCCCGCCATTCAGGAAGTGCTGGTCAAGATCGAGCAGATGGCACCAGTCACGTCCACGGTGCTGATCGAGGGCGAGTCCGGGACCGGCAAAGAGCTGGTGGCCCGCGCCATCCACGACCTCTCGCCCCGCCGCGGGAAGCCGTTCATTACGGTGAACTGCGCGGCCCTGCCTGAGGCCCTGCTCGAGAGCGAGCTCTTTGGCCACGAGAAGGGCGCCTTCACCGGCGCGGCCGAGCGGCGCCTGGGGCGGTTCGAGCTAGCTGATGCCGGGACCATTTTCCTGGACGAGGTGGGCGAGATGCCCGCCGCCACCCAGGTCAAGCTCCTCCGGGTGCTCGAGGACCGGACCTTCTTCCGGGTGGGCGGCACCCAGCCCATCCGCGTGGATGTCCGGGTGGTGGCCGCGACCAACAAGGGCCTCCGGGATCTCGTAGCCCTCGGCACCTTCCGGGATGACCTCTACTACCGGCTGAACGTCCTTTCCATCTATCTGCCGCCCCTCCGCCAGCGCCGGACCGACATCCCGATCCTGGTCCGGCGGTTCATCGCCGAGTTCGCCAAGGCCCATGACCGGTCGTTCCAGGGGATCACGTCCGAAGCGCTTCAGCTCCTGGTGGACGTCGACTGGCCCGGCAACGTGCGTCAGCTCCGGAACCTGGTCGAATCGATGGTGGTACTCGCCCCGGCCGGCGAGATCCGGGCCTCCGACATCCCCGCGGACATCCGGGACGGGAGGACGCGCGGGCTGCCGATGCGCGTGGTGGGGCCCGGGCAGGAAGTACAGGGCCAGGAGCTGCAGTTCATTCTGCGGAGTCTGGTGGAGCTCAAGCTGCAGGTGGAGGAGCTGCGCCGCCGGGTCGATGAGCAGCCGGCCCGCCGGGTGGAGGTGATCGAAGTGGGTCCGCACGGCGCGCTGCCGCCCGCGGAAATCGATTCGTCGGCCGACGATCGCGTCGTCTATCGCGCCGGTATGTCCATGGCCGACGTGGAACGCGCGGCGATCGAAGCCGCGCTGCAGGAGAGCCGTGGGAATCGCCGGAAGGCGGCGGAGGCGCTGGGGATCGGTGAGCGGACGCTGTACCGCAAGCTGAAGGAGTACGCGCTGGTCTAACGCTTCCAGCGCTCGGTCTTGACCTTCGCCAGTACCGACGCCAGCGGGTCGAAGTACACTGCCGTGGGCGTTTCAGGGAAGGTCAGCGTGCCCTCGGTGAGGGGACCCCGTACGTTCAGGTGCATGTAGATGTGGCGATTTCCGGCGAACTGGAGTTCCACCGGGACCGGCATGAAAAAGTCGCCTGGAACATCCTCCTGACGGACGCGGAAATGGACCGGGGTCTTCCCGTTCACCGCGGTGTCGGCCTGCCAGGAGAACGTGTAGGTGGGGATCGCGGAGTGATCCACCCACTCATCGAAGAACCAGCCCATCGGGACGTCCGAGTGTTGCTCGACCACGCGCTCGAAGTCCCGGATCGAGGCCTTCTGGCCCCGGAAGCGCATGTAAAAGTCGCGCATGGTGGCGGTGAAGCCGTCCTCGTTGAACGTCCGGAAGTTGAGCATGAGGTTTCGCAGCATCTGCAGGACCCAGGCGCCCTTCTCGTACACGATCAGGTCGTAATCGCGGGGATGATCCTGGTTCGCCACCCGGAAGCCGATCCCGAGAGGCGCGACGTCCGGCCCCCTTCGTAACAGATCATCCCGCCATTTGGTGATCTGGTCGAAGAACTTGGAGGTGTCGTTCATGATCTGCTGCATGTACCAGAGCGCGGAGAAGTTGGCGAACCCTTCCTGGAGCCAAGCGTCCCGCTCGCCGGCCGGCATGATCCCGATGCCCCACCATTGATGCGCCATCTCGTGTGACCGGAAGACCTCCTCCGCTCCCGTGTTGCGCTGGCCGATATACGTGTAGTTCGAAAGGTAGATCATTCCCGGAAACGCCTGGCCGTAGTCGAACGGGACTTCGGTCGCGTAGTACCGGGAGTAGAGCGGCGCGCCGAACCTCTGAGTGAAGAATGCCAGGCTGTTCGCCACGTCCCCGGTGACGTCGGTGAGCGCGTCGGCCCGCGTGAGGAGCCGCAGGTTGGAGACCGACCCCCCCGAATCCGTCAGCGCCTCCAGGAACTGGTCCAGAGATTTGTGCGCCTCGGTATTCATTTGGACCACGACCGGCGGAATCCGGGGGTCCGCGATATGGCGCTCATCCATCTGGCCGACATTGAAACAGGCCCACACCGTGGGACGCTCGGTTCGCCAGTGGGTAATGACGGTGTCCCCCGAGCGGGCCGAGTCGGCGAGGCGGCCGACGCTCGAAAACTGGTATTCCCGCGGTACCCGGTACGTCAGGTCCATGTCCGTCGCCTGCGAGTAGCCGTACCGGGGATACCAGTCACTGCAGTCCCGCACCAGAAGCCACTTGTCGGGGCGGACCTCCGGCGCGATCCGCGGTCCGTCCCGGCGCCAACCCTCCAGCAGCGAATAGGTGCCGATCAGGGCGCCATGGTCCACGAGGCGCAGGACGACGGTGTCTCCGGGCTGACGCCCATCGGGGAGCCGGATCCAGAGGTTGCCGTTGTGCGGGGCCTGGAAGTAGGGGACCGGACGACCGTCTTCCGTCCCCAGAGAATCCGCGTGGAGCGCCTCGGCGAGCTGAAACTCCACCCAGCGCGTGCGAACCCGCGGAGTGGTGAACCGGAACACGGTGATGGACGAGAAGTCGTGCGCAGGGTCGACCACCGCCTTGACCGTATACGGTCCCATCCGCACGTCGGGGTCGGCAACCTCCTCCGGCTCCGAGTCCGACAGCGCGCGGGTGATCGGGAACGCCGCGATGGGCCATTCGGCCGCGCCCTCTCGGCCGTCGTGGAGCACCGCCAGGCCCTCGGAGGCGCGCACGTCGTACCGGAACGTGAGGTCCGCACCGGACGGGCGCGCCACTCGTGCCAGGAGGTAGCCCGTCGTGTCGGCGTTCAGGATACCGGCCAGGAAATCGGCGTCCAGCGCGAGCTTCGAACGGCCGTCCAAGACGTGACTGAGAAGGTGATCCATCGTGTGCCGGGCATCGCTCTCTTCGCCGGGATGCCATCCGGTGGCGTGGTGCTTGAGTTCCGTGACGGTCGAGTCCAGAGCGAGAAAAGCGGCAGCCGTGATGGCCCACGTCGTCGACGAGTCATGAAGCACCCGGCGCAACTCCCGCCGCTCGATGCCGTATGCGGGGGCCACCGTTACCGACCCGCGTCCGACAAACGCCGCGCCGATCGCGCGCCCGAGAACGGCTCCGGAGAAGTAGAGGGTCCCGGAGTCGAGATGAAACACGAGCGAGTCGCGAACCAGCGTGACGTCTCGCACACTGGCGGCGGAGTCGGCTCGCAAGGAGAGGGCGCGCAGACTGTCGAAGGTCGGCAGGTACTCGACTGCTTGTCCCGCGAGCGTGGGAGCGAGTGCGGCGAGGAGCAGAGGAACGGCAACCGCGCGTTTCACGCTGTTCAGTTTACGCGCTGATTCGCGGGCTGGCGAGTGCTTCGCTAAGTGCTTTTGCGTTAATGCTTTGAATGTCACGTGCCATTGACAGCACCCGGGAGCATCTGCATTTTTGCAGCGCCCTTGAAATACCGGAAGGCCGTCAGGCCGTCCGTTCCCAGGCCCGGACCATCCAGGTGGACTTTCGCGTCGAACCGGACACTTGCGTCACGTGCTTGGCGTGCGTGCGCGTTTGCCCCGCGGATGCCGTGGCAGTCGATTCGGACCGCGTCCGGATCGTCGACGAAGCTTGTACGCGATGCGGTCTCTGCCTCCCCGCCTGTCCCCACGGCGCGATCGTCGCGGTCGGGGACTACGAGCGGGCGCTGGAGCTCGCCACGGGGGGCAAAGCGACGCTCATCCTGAGCGTCGAATCCGCGGCCCATTTTCACCCCGCCACTCCCGAACAGGTCGTCAACGCGTGCTACGAGGCGGGTTTCCGCACCGTCCACCGGGGCGTCCTGGGGGACGAGCTCGTAGCCAAGGAGTACCTGCGGCTCTTCGCCGAGCCGGGGTGGGGCACCATGATCCGCAGCACCTGCCCCGTGGTGGTGGAGCAGATCCGGACCGAGCATCCTGAGCTCGTACCGTACCTGGCCCCGGTGGAGACGCCGATCGCCGCCGAGGCCAAGTACATTAAAGCTATGTACGGCAATGAGTTAAAGGTCGTTTATGCGGGAGTCTGCCTCACCGAGGGCGGGACTGCGGTGGACGCGGCCATCACCTTCGCGGACCTCGGCCTGCTCCTGAAAGCGCGGGGCATTAAGGTAGAGGACCAATTGCCGCACTTCGAGCGGCTGCCGGAGGAGCGGCGGCGGCATTGGAGTACGGCGGGGGGGATGCCGCTCGAGCTGTTGGCGGAGCAGACCCACGCCTCCCGGCGCTTCAAGAAGGTGCGGGGCCTCGCGCAGCTCGAGGCGATGGCGCGAGCGGTGGCGGTGGACCGGATCGACCTGGGGTTCGTCGACATTCTGCCCTGCGACGGCTGTCTCGATCATCCGTTGCTCGGCTCGAAGGATCAGCTGTACTGGCGGCGGGCGGTGGTGGAGGCGACGGAGCCGCCGCGCAGCAGGTTGCCGGTGCTGGATGAGGAGGTCGTGCGCCGGGTGAGCGTGGGCGCGACGTTCGCGGTGGAGGGCAGGACCTCCGCGGTGGCGCCCGACGAGATCGACGACATTCTGGCCGAGATCGGCCCGGCGCCGAATGGCCGGGCGTGGGATTGCGGGGCGTGCGGGTACCGGAGCTGCCGGGAGTTCGCCGGCGCCATGGTGAAGGGCCGGACGACCTACAAGTCCTGCCCGCCTTATCTGGAGAAGCAGGCCAAGGTCGCGCAGCAGCAAGCCGCGGCGGACGGCTTGACGGGGCTGGCAACGTTCCGGGTCTTGCGGGACCGGTTGAGCAACGAAGTGGCGCGGACCAAGCGGTCGGGAGAGTCGTTCGCGGTGCTCTTCATCGACCTGGACCACTTCAAGCAGGTGAACGACCAGTTCGGGCACGAGGCCGGGAACGAGGTCCTGAAGGGCGCGTCGCGCGAGGTGCTCGCCGCCATTCGTACGGCGGATTTCGCGGCCCGGTACGGCGGCGACGAGTTCGTGGTGATTCTGGTACGAACGGGGCTCTCGGGCGCCGTCGGGGTCGCTGAGAAATTGCGGGAGCGCATGCTGGTGCTGGGTGCGGAGCTGGGCTACCCCAAGGGATTCATCGGCGCCAGCATCGGGGTGGCGGAGTATCGTTTGGAGGGGGCGGAGCACGAGGATGTGCTGGTCGCGGCCGATCGCGCGCTGTACCGCGCGAAGGCCGGTGGCCGGAACCAGGTAGCGACAGGAGCCTAATGCCGTGACACCGCAGAAGCCGGTCCGCGCCTCAGGCGCGGGGGATGCGCCCGAACAGAAGCACTCACCGGTGGCCGCAACGCCCACCCCCGATCCCTGGGGGGTGAAGCGGGCGGAGAATCTCATCACGAGTCTGACCGGCGTCTTGTCCGCGCGGGTGGTGGTGACGCCGCAGGGGGAGGTGAGCGAGATCCATGTGCTCACCCAGAACGACCTGCACGCCAAGCAGGTGGTGCGGAACATCGAGTCGGCGCTGATGGCCCAGCTCGGTCTGAAGATCGATCACCGGGTGATCAGCGTGGCGCAGACGGCGGACGTGCGGCCCATCGAGCAGATGCAGGACGACGCCGTGAAGAGCCGGGCCAAGCGGCGGGTGGTGATTTTCCGCGCCCTGGATGTCCGGCCCGCGACCCGGGCGCAGCGCGTGTTGATCCGGGTGAAGCTCGCGTTCGAAGACCGGGAGGCGGAGGCCGAGGAGCAGGGGACGGATACGGTCCGGAACCGGGTGGAGGCCGCGGCGCGGGCCGCGTCGCTCTGTCTGGACGAGCTGATGCCCGACAACTCCATCGCGCTCGAAGGGGCGACGCTGGTGGACGCGTTCGACCGGAAATTCGTGATGGTGGCGGTGCACGGACTGGGCGGGCGTGAGGCGATGCTGATGACCGGGACCGCGGAGATCCGGGAGAGCGCCGAGCGGAGTGCGGTGCTGGCGGTGCTGGACGCGACGAACCGGTGGGCGGACGCGCGGCGATAGCTGCCGGGAGTCGGGAGTAGGGAGTCGTCAGAACTCTAGGAAAACGGAGCGTCGCGTAGACTGAACGTTGCGGACCAGAAACTGATTGGCTGTAAGTTGTTATATTAGAATCACTTAGAAGCACATCTGTCCCCCATTGCAGCGCCCTCCTGGGGGGACTAGCGGACTTTCGATTCTGGTGATATTTCGTGTTCCGTGAGTTCTACTCGAGTCAAGAAGTATTGGGGCACGCAGCGCGTCGCGCGCATCTGCCAGGTGTCTCCCACGACAGTGGCGAACTGGATTGACCAGGGCCACTTGAAGGGGCACAAGACACCGACGGGGCGTCGGCGTGTGGTGGTCGATGATCTCGAGGCGTTTTTGCGGGCGCACGGCATGCCGGTCCCGCCGGAGTTGCTCGGCGCGCCGAGTTCGAAGCCTGTGGTGGTGCTGGTCGAGGATGATGAGCGGTATCGCCAGGCGTTGCGGACGCTGATCAACCGGACCGGGGTGCAGGTGGAGCTCATCGAGGCCGCGACCGGCGTGGACGGCTTGCTCGAGATCGGGAAGGCGGACCCGGATCTGATCGTGCTCGACTACGGGCTCCCGGATTTGAATGCGGAGCAGGTGGTGGAGCGGTTGCTCGACCCGGAGCGGAAGCTGACGGCGGAGGTCATCATCGTCACCGGGGGCATCGAGCAGGATGCGCAGGACCGTCTGCGGATCATGGGAGTGCGGGAGATCGTGGGGAAGGCATCGGGAATGGGCGCGGTCATCGAGGCGATCCGGCAGGCGTTGGCCCGTCAGATGGCGGCGTAACGATACGCAGTCTGCAGTCATACCGAATAAGGGGGCCCCTGGTCATCGCGACCTGAGCGAAGCGTAGCGGACAAGAAAACGAGCGGAGCGTCGGGTACGTCGTAGCGAAGGCGTACCACTCCAAGTTTCATCACGCGATCGCAGTGATCGCTGAAGGGGGTGACGCTCAATGTTGCAGCTGCTCGCCGGACTGTTCGCGGTCGTCACGAAGCTGTTTTTCGTGGAGTACGGTAACCAGGCGTGGTAAGTCGGTGACCCGGGGCTTCCCCCCAATTACCCAAGGTGTCGATGTCCAGGATTGCGGCGCGAAGTAACCTGCGGATCAACTTGCTCATCGCTGTTTTTGCCGCTGCAGCGATGGTCCTGCTTTTTGCGTCCGAAAGGCGCCTGCCTCCGCTTTCTGTAGACCTGTACTGGAATGGTGCAGTCGCGTTTCTGCTGACTGCTTTCTTGTCCGACGCCTTGAGCCTGCGTACCCGGGCAAAGACGAACACATCTGTATCATTTCTCCCC
>DATBCM010000018.1:0-5532 GCA_036270455.1 Gemmatimonadales bacterium
AGTCCGGGGACGGCGCCGAGCCGACCATCGCCCGGGAGCTGTCCCAGGCGTTCGACCGCGCGGACAGGGATTCGAAGGACCTGGGCGATGCGTACATCTCGACCGAGCACCTCCTCCTGGCCTTGGCGGAGGAGAAGGGGACGACGGCGCGCCAGCTGCTTTCGGCCGCGGGCGTGGACCGGAAGGATCTCCTCGCCGCCCTCGAGGCGGTGCGCGGGAGTCACCGGGTCACCGATCAGGAGCCCGAGCAGAAGTACCAGGCGTTGTCACGGTTCACCCGCGACCTCACCGAAGTCGCCCAGAAGGGGAAGCTCGATCCGGTCATCGGCCGGGACGAGGAGATCCGGCGGGTCATCCAGGTGCTCTCGCGGCGTACCAAGAACAATCCCGTACTGATCGGCGAGCCGGGTGTGGGCAAGACTGCGATCGTCGAGGGGCTCGCGCAGCGGATCGTGCACGGCGACGTGCCCGAGTCGCTCAAGCGCAAGCGGCTCCTGGCGCTGGACCTCGGCCAGCTCATCGCCGGCACCAAGTACCGTGGCGAATTCGAAGAGCGGCTCAAGGCCGTCCTCAAGGAGGTCACGGACTCCGACGGACAGTTCATCGTTTTCATCGACGAGCTACACACGTTGGTCGGGGCCGGAGGCGCCGAAGGCGCCGTCGACGCCTCGAACATGCTCAAGCCCGCGCTGGCTCGCGGCGAGCTGCACGTCGTCGGCGCCACCACGCTCGACGAATACCGCAAGTACATCGAGAAGGACGCCGCGCTGGAGCGGCGGTTCCAGCCCGTGTTCGTGGGCGAGCCGTCGGTCGAGGACACCATCGCCATCCTGCGCGGCCTGAAGGAGCGCTACGAGGTACACCACGGCGTGCGCATCACCGACAACGCCCTGGTCGCCGCGGCCACGCTTTCGCACCGCTACATCGGCGATCGTTTCCTGCCCGACAAGGCCATCGACTTGGTGGACGAAGCGGCCAGCCGGCTGCGCATCGAAATCGACTCGCTGCCCCAGGAGATCGACGAGGTGGAGCGGAAGATCGTCCAGCTCGAGATCGAGCGGGCGGCGTTGGCCAAGGAAAAGGACACGGCCTCAAAGGAGCGCCGGAAGAAGGTCGACGAAGAACTGGCGGGGCTGCGGGAGCGTTCGACCGGGATGAAGGCACAGTGGCAGGCCGAAAAGGAGGCGATCGGCGGGCTGCAGACCAAGAAGGCCCAGCTCGAGAAGCTCCGGGCCGAGGCCGATCAGGCGACGCGGCGCGGAGAGCTGCAGAAGGCCGCCGAGATCAGTTACGGCACGATTCCGGGCATCGAAAAGGAGATCGTGGCGTCCGAAAAGCGCCTGGGGGAAATCCAGAAGAAGGCGCAGTACCTCAAGGAAGAAGTCGACGCCGAGGATATCGCGGAGATCGTGGCGAAGTGGACGGGGATTCCGGTCACCCGGATGCTGGAATCCGAGAAGGTGCGTTTGACCAAGCTCGAGGAAGAGCTGGGCCGGCGCGTGGTCGGTCAACCGGAGGCGCTGGCGGCCGTGGCCAACGCGGTGCGGCGCGCGCGAGCCGGCCTCCAGGATCCCCATCGCCCCACGGGCTCGTTCATTTTCCTCGGGCCCACCGGCGTGGGGAAGACCGAAACCGCGCGGGCGCTCGCGGAGTTCCTCTTCGACGATGAGCGGGCGATGGTCCGGCTCGACATGTCGGAGTATATGGAGAAGCACGCGGTAGCCCGGATGATCGGCGCGCCCCCCGGCTATGTCGGCTATGAAGAGGGCGGCCAGCTCACCGAGGCCATCCGGCGCCGGCCCTACGCAGTGGTGCTCTTCGACGAAATCGAGAAGGCGCATCCGGATGTGTTCAACGTCCTGCTCCAGATCCTGGACGAGGGCCGGCTCACGGATTCCCAGGGACGGACGGTGGACTTCCGGAATACCGTGCTGATCATGACGTCGAACCTTGGGTCCCAGGAAATCCTGGAAATAGGGACGGCGAACTGGGAGCAGGTGGAGGCCAAGGTGTTGGACCTCCTCCGGCGCTCCTTCAAGCCGGAGTTCCTGAACCGGGTGGATGACACAATCATTTTCCGGCCCCTCTCGGAGGCTGACATCGGGAAGATCGTGGACGTCCAGCTCAACCGCTTCGAGCGGCTCCTGGAGGAGCGAAAGCTCAGGCTCGAGGTGACGCCGGCGGCGAAGCAACTCCTGGTGGCTGAGGGCTACGACCCCATTTACGGGGCCCGGCCCCTCAAGCGGTCCCTGCAGCGGCTCCTGCAGAACCCGCTGGCGATGGCGGTGCTCGAGGGTTCGTATGTCGAGGGCGATGCGATCCGGGCTGACCGGGGGAGCGACGGGACTCTGACCTTCACCAAGGTCTCCGGTGGTTCCCGAAAGTGACCGGCGGGGGATGAATCACGCGATCGACTGGGCCCGGCTCGCCCAGTCGGTCGACGAGGTGCCCGTGGGCGCCGCTCTGTTGCAGAACGGCCAGCTCGTGGCCGGCGCCCACAATGAGACCATCGGATTGAAGGACCCCACGGCGCACGCCGAGCTGCTGACCATTCAGCGGGCGCTCCGGGCGCTCGATACCGACCGGCTCACCGACTGCACGCTGTACGTCACCCTCGAGCCGTGCGCGCAGTGCGCAGGCGCGATCGTGCTGTCCAAGGTGGGGCGGGTGGTGTTCGGGGCCTACGACGACAAGGCGGGGATGGCGGGCTCGGTCGCAGACCTGCTCCGCCACCCCCGCTTGAATCATCGGCCCGAGGTCATCGGCGGGGTGGATGCCGAGATCTGCGGGGCCCTGCTGAAGGAGTTCTTCGCCTCCCGGCGTTAGCCGGGCTTCTTCGTTCTTCCCTCGATCTTCTCGATCAGTTTCACCACCTCGTCACGCAGCCGCCGCAGCGCCGGGAGCACCTTGGGCTCGAGCTCCCGCTCGATGTCCCTGGTCTCGTCCCACAGGTCGTTCATGACGGTGCGGAAGCGGTCTCCCAGCTCCCGCCACGTGGGGGTGGGCTCCTGCGGGTGCTCGGTCTCGGTGACTTCGACCTTCGGAGTTTTCTCGAGGGCGTTCATGGAGTCTCCTTCCGTTAGGAGACTCATACGCTGTTCAGGGAGCGTGAGTTTCCCGGACCGCTTCGCCAAGAGCTTTGAGGGCCTGGTCGAGCTGTTCGTCCGTCACATAGGGCGCCGGGCCGAGGCGGAGGATGTCGTGGCGGGAATCGGCGTAGACGCCCTTGGCGCGGAGCGATTTCGCCAGGCCTGCGGCGTCGGGCGCCCGAAGGGCCAGGAAGCCCGCGATGCCGTCCAGACCGTGGACGACGCGCGTAATGACCTTCGGATCGAGGACCAGCTCGTCAAACCCGTGCGCCAGGCGGCTGATCTGCCGCTTGCTGAGCTCGCGCAGGCGTTCCGGCGTGATCTGCTGATCGCTGAAGAACCGGAAGACCTCCGCGCCACGGTAGTGGCTGGTGGGGTCATAGGTGGAGCCCGCGAACCGCGCCGGCCCGCTGCCGTATTGCACCTTCCCGGCAGCCTTTGATTCGAGCTGCTCGAACTCGCTGTACCAGCCTGTGATGACGGGGCGCATGGTCGTATCGGACGGGAAGCGCAGGAAGCAGTTGCCCTCGCCCATCTGGCAGTACTTGTATCCGCCTCCCAGCACATAAGCGCTCGAGAGTCCGAGGTTCGGAAGCGGGAAGGGAATCACGTTCAAAGCGTGGTAGGCATCCACCAGGAGCTCGACGCCGGCGCCGCGGCACGCGTTGGCGAGGCTCCCCAGGCCCGGCACGATCTCCGCGGTTTCGAAGAGCACCGCCGAAAGCAGGACGGCTGCCGTGTCCGAAGTGACTTCTTTGCGGATGCGCTCCGACAGGCTCGCGACCGGATGAGCCGGCACGCGGACGATGGCGATGCCCTCTTCGCCCAGGCGATCGACCTGCCGGCGGAGGGAGTGGAACTCCCCGTCCGTGGTGACGAGCCGTCGCTGCTTCTTGAGGGGAAGCCCGGAGAGAAACCGGACGAGCAGCTCGTGGGTCGAGGCGCCGAGGGCGATCTGGTCGGCCTCGTCGTGGAGGAGGCGGGCGAAGCCACGGCGCACGGCGCCCGCCATGGCGAAGGCGCGCTCCCACTTGTCGTCCACGAGCTCGGCCGCGTCCATCCAGGCGCGCGATTGGCCCTCGAACCCGGAATCAGGCCACGCCTGGTGCGAGTGCCCGGTGAGCAGGATGCGCTCGGTGACGCGGAACCGGGTGTAGTGCCGGGTCAGGGATTTGGGGTCGATCACAGCTCGGTACGGATTTCCCAGAGGTCGGGGAAGGCGGGGTGATTGAGAGTGGTGGCGAGGTACTCCGCGCCTGCGGAGCCGCCCGTGCCCCGGCGGGTGCCGATGGTCCGCTGGACCATCTTCACGTGCCGGTACCGCCATTCCATCAGTCCTTCGTCGAGGTCCACCATGCGCTCGCAGAGTGAGGCCAGTCCGGAGTCCTTGCGGTAGATCTGGATCAGGACCTTCTGCACCGCCGGGCTCGCCTCGATCGGCGCGCTGAAGACGCGCCGCTCGGCCACCTGGTGGCCGTTGCGATTCACGCAGGCGAGAAAGGCGTCCCACAGGGTCGGATCCTGGAGGCGTTGCTCGACGGCCTTTCGGGCGGTGCTCCCGGCGGGATACCGGTCGAGGGCTTTGGGGTTCTTGTTGCCGAGGACGCATTCCAGCTCCCGGAACTGGAAGGACTGAAATCCGCTCCCCGACTCCAGCCGGTCCCGGAACGACAGGAACTCGAGCGGGGTCATGGTCTCGAGGATGTCGATCTGGGCGACCAGGACCTTCAGGATGGTGAGAATCCGCTTGAACGTGTGACCCGCGCGGGGAAGGTCAGAGCCGCGGAGGAGCTTCTGGAGGTAGTCGAGCTCGTGGAGGAGCTCTTTGAACCAGAGCTCATACACCTGATGGATGACGATGAAGAGCATCTCGTCATGCTCCGGGCCCTCGGACAGAGGCTTCTGGAGGGCGAGCAGCTCATCCAGCTTCAGGTAGCTCGAGTACGTCACGGCCATTGAGGATTTTCCCGGATTCGGATGCCACAAGCTAGGGAGCACTTCACCGGTAAGCGATAGCTGACTACTTTGTAGACGGCTAGCCATCAGGCAGACGGCTAGACGTCCAGACGGCTAGCGGTGGTGAGTGTCCAGGTCGGAGGACTCCCCGTGGGGGTTGTCCTAGACGTCTAGACGTCTCTCCGTCTAGACGTCTGGTTTTTTGGACGGGTGGCCGAGTGGCTTATGGCACACGCCTGGAAAGCGTGTAAACGGGAAACCGTTTCGTGGGTTCGAATCCCACCCTGTCCGTACAAATAGGCCGAAGGGTGGTAGGGGGCAGGGTTCGGAACAGGCAAAGGCTAGACGCGTAGGCGCACAGTGGGGTGTGGGAAACAAGGCATCAGGACGATCCTGACGCCCGAGCCCCGTTTTCCATCTACGCGCCTGTGCGTCTGTGGACTAGTAGTCAGGACAGGTGCCCGAGTGGCTGAAGGGGCCGGTCTCG
>DATBCM010000019.1:0-7475 GCA_036270455.1 Gemmatimonadales bacterium
GCAGGTCGCCGTCCACCAGCTTGTGGGGCTCCTCGAAGAAGACCCAGGTGCCGTTCCGGCTCCCCAGGTCACGCAGCATCAGCTGGTCCTGCTCCCAGGTGATGCGGGCGTGCAGGGGGGACAGGAACTGGTCCTCGGGGAAGCGGATGTCGCCATCCTGCCGGCCGATGGCCGTATCCAGGGCCCGTCGCTCGTAGCGCTGGAGCGGTTTGCCGCCCTCGTCCAGGAGACTGAGATGGAACGTGAAGTCGGTCCGGACCGGCGGCTGAGAGGATGGCCGCTGCAGCGGGCTCGACGACACCGGGGCACCGCACGTGGCGCAAAACGCGACGCCGGGTGCCACCGGTGACGCGCAGCGCGCACACGCAGGTCCAGAGCCGGGGGCCGACAGGCGCCGCCCGCAGTGCGGACAAAACGGGAGTGCACCGGAAACCGCCTTGCCGCAGAATGGGCATCCCGTCTGAACCGGGGCATCTGGTGCCACGGCGCCGGACACGCGGGTATTGGGAATGGGGCCTATCGAGGGGTGGGGGAGCGGAGTGGCCGGGGATACAGGGCCGGGTGCCGGGTTGGGGGTGCTACCGGCCGGCGTCACTCCCGCCGCCGCGGACGACCGAGCCCGGGCCTGGGCCGCCGACTTGGTCAGCGGCTTGCCGCAGTCCATACAAAAGGCGGCCGCCGCGTCGTTAGCGCGGCCACAGTAGGGGCAGCTGGTCACCGGGGGCGCTCCACAGGACGCTCAAGTTAAGATGAACCAATCGCTTCGGCAAATTGGCGGGCTCCAAAGCCCCCACGTAGTTTGCGCGTCTATGCGAAGCGCCGGGATCTGCGCGCTGGTGGTACTCGCTCTCGCGCGCTCAGGTCTGGCGCAGGTCGAGCCTTCGGGCGACTGGCGCACGCTCCACACGCCCCATTTCCGGATTCACTTCCACCCGAGCTACCGGGACGTCGCCCTGCGCGAAGCCCGGGAGGCGGAACGGGCCTACGGACTCCTGGCGACGGAGCTGCATCCGCCGCGGGAGACGATCGACATCACGCTGTCCGACGACTTCGACGGCGCGAACGGACTGACGACGGTGTTTCCCACCGATCGCGTGACCCTGTTTCTCGCGCCGCCCAGCAGCGACCCGGCCCTCGCCCAGTACGACGACTGGCTTCGCCTCGTGAGCCAGCACGAATTGACCCACGTCTTTCATCTGGACCGCGCGCGCGGCGTGTGGGGCGTGATGCAGAGCGTCTTCGGCCGCGCGCCGGGACTCTTCCCCGAGGAGTACCAGCCGAGCTGGGTGACGGAAGGGCTGGCCGTCTACTACGAATCGAAGTTCACGACGGGGGGCCGGGTGCGTGGGAGCTTTCACTCTCAGGTGCTCGCGGCCGACGCCCTGGACTCGAGCTCCCGCCCGAGGTCCGACGCTTTGTTGTTCACGCGGTGGCCCGACGGCTACGTGCCGTATGCGTACGGCTCGCGGTTTTTCCATTCGATCGCCCAGGCGCTGGGCGACTCCGTGATTCCGCGGTTCGTCGAGCATTCAGCTGGCCAGTGGATTCCGTACCGCGTCGGTCACCCGCTCGCCGCCGCGTCACGAGGTTTGGACCTCGATTCCGCGTGGCGCAGAGACACGAAGCCTGAGGCGGGGTCGGGGACCGCCGGTACCGTGGTGGAGCGCGCGCTCTTCAGCGAACCGGTTCCCCGCGTGTCCCCCGATCGCCGCTGGGTGGCGTGGTTGCACGATGACGGCCGCAGTGCGCGACGGCTCATCATCGCGGACGCCCGGACGTGGCAGGTGGCGCGCACCCACCTGGTGAACGGGGGGGTGAGCTACGACTGGCTGGGCGACACAGTAATCGTCGCACAGCTCGATCTCACCGGACCCGGCCGGATCCGCAGTGACCTCTACCGGTGGGACCCGAGCGACGGCTGGACCCGGCTGACGCACGGGGCGCGCCTTACGGAGCCGCGCGGCGGGGGCGGGGCCCTCGTGAGCGTGCAGGTGTCTCCCGACGGCAATCACCCGACGCTCCCCGAAGTCCGCGACACGGCCGGGACCGAATGGGGAGATGTAGTTCCCTCGGTCGATCGTTCGTGGGTCGCCGCGACGCGGCATCGCGCCGGGCACTGGCAGCTCGTGCGCTGGCCCTGGGCGACGCCGGACTCGGTGTCAGTCCTGAGCGAGGGGCCGTCTCTCGTATCGGGTCTCACCTGGTGGGGTGATACGCTGCTCTTCGTTTCCGATGCGTCGGGGTTCCCGCAGGTTTACCGCTGGAGTGATTCGGCCGCGACTCGCGCCCTCACCGCCGAACCGCTGGGGGCGCGCTCGCCCGCGGTGCTTCCGGGGGGACAGGTCGCCTACACGTCGTTGCGATCGGACGGCTGGACCCTCGTGCGCGCGCCGATCCGCACTGGCACCGGGCTCCCGCCACCCTTGCCCGCTTCGCCGTTCGACAGCGCGCCCCCCGTGCCGGTCCGCGAGACCGGGTACACCGCGTGGCCCTCCCTCGCGCCGCACTTCTGGCTGCCGGTGTTTTTCGATGCCGGGCCGTCGGGGAGATTCGGAGGCGCGGTGACGGCGGGGTCTGACGCCCTGGGACGCTGGTCGTACGCCGCGATCGGCATGGGCTCCGTGTCTCCCGTGCGATTCCGCGGCGAGCTGGCGGTGGTCGCCAACCTGCTTCCCCAACCGGTGTTCGACGCGGACGTCTCGAGTGCGTGGTCCAACATCGGCGTCACGTCGGGGGGCACGGTCGTCTCGAAGTTGACGCAGGACGCCGACCTCGGCGCAACCTTCCGCTACCGGCGCTGGCGCACGGCGCTCGACGTCCGGGTGGCGGCGGAGTTCGAACGGGCCCTGTTCGTCGCGAGTCCCGACACTGCCCTTGCCGCCGTGTGCATCGGGTGCTCCAGCCGTGATCAGATCGGCGGGTCGGTTACGCTCGCCGTCGCACACAACACCTCCGGCATCCTGTCGGTCTCGCCGCAGAACGGGTTCAACTGGGCCGTGACGTACCGCCGGCGCAATCAGCAGGGATCTCCTTTGTTCGCTGACGAATACCGGAGCGTCCTGGCGCTCTATGCGGCCCTTCCCGGACCGGGCTTCGCCCCTCCGGTCCTCGCGCTGCGCTTCGGCGCGGGGGAGACGAATGGGCCGCTGCTCCGCACGCTCGGTGTGGGAGGCGTGTCGTCGGGCACGTACGACTTGGGCTTCGGGAAGACGGTCGGCGGGGTGCGGGACTTTCCGGTGCGGGGCTACGGCGGAGGCGCACTGGTGAACCGGCGCGCGGCGACCGGCACGGCGGAGCTGCGGATTCCCCTCGCGCTCGTGGGCCGGTCGCTGGGCAACCTCCCCGTGGGCGCGGACAAGGTGTCGCTCCGGCCCTTCGTCGACGCCGGCGACGCGTGGGGGCCCGGCGCATCGCCGCAGCTCACCCGCCTCTGGTCCGTGGGCGCGGAGCTCGCCCTCGATCTGACCGTGAACTACGACGTGCCGCTCGCCCTGCGCCTTGGCCTGGCCGAGCCGATGGCGCTTCCCCCCGCAGGCGGTGCGCGTCGACTGCAGACGTACGTCGCCTTTTCCTCGACCTTCTGACGGAAGCGCCGTTCGGCGCGCCTAACGAATTATTGGTCCGATTGCGGCGACAATTCAACGAACGCCGAACGTCCCTCAGGTCCCGGGTATAATGAAGGACGCATGAGACTCCTGGCCCTGCTGCTGCTCTCGGCCACCACCGTCGCCGTCGCCCAGTCTCCCGGCGAACGCGCTGGCATCGAACGTCTCCGTGATTCACTCGAAACGAGCACCGACTCCGTCCTGCTGAAGCGCCTCGAAGCCTCGACCATCGAGGTCGCGAAGGTCAATCGCGACGATCCCCTCATTCATATCCGGCTCGGCTTCATCGCCTATCGCCTGGGCGAGATCGCGAACCAGAGCCAGCACTACGACGACGCGGCCGGCGAGTTCGAGTGGGCGTCGGAGCTCAAGCCCGACTGGCCGTACCCGTGGTTCGGACTGGGGCGATCGGAGCTCGCGGTCGGCGCGCATACGTCCATCGCCGCCGAGAATCTCAAACAAGTTCTGCATCTCGACCATCTGTCCAAAGCCATCGCCGCGTACGCGAAGGCCGCGGCGGCGGATCCCACCTTCGCGCAGCCGGTGATCGAGCTGGTGGACGTGGCCCTGCGCCAGCGGGTGCGCGTCCAGACGGACGTGGCGCTGAAGGTCTCGCGTCTGGCGGCCGCGTCGGCGCATGAGAATCCGGCGTTTCAGATGGCGCGCGGACGGATCGAGCGCGAGGTGGGTGAGGGAGACTCCGCGCGGACCGCGTTCGACACGTACCTGGCCGACGGCGGGGACTCCGGGCTGGGGCTGCTCGAGCTCGCGCGGACGGACTATTTCATTCATCAGGACAGCGCGGGCCGGGCGGAATACTTCGCCGGGGTGCGGACCGCGGGCTCCGTGGCCGCGATCCGGATGTACCGGACCGACTTCAGCTGGATCGCCACGCCCCCGGAGCTGGACGCGTTCGACAGTCTGCGAACCAGCGCGGCGCGCGCGGCCTGGCTGAAGGAGTTCTGGGGCAAACGGGATGTCGCCGATGTGCGCGAGCCGGGAGCCCGTCTGGCCGAGCACTACCGGCGCTGGTTCTACGCGATGAGAACGTTCGGTTTGGTGAGTGTCCATCGACACTACGATTTCACCGAGGTCTACCGCAGTACCCAGAACCAGATCGACGACCGTGGTGTGATCTACATGCGCCTGGGACCGCCGGATCAGGCCCGGACGTGGGCGGGGTCGGGCGGGGCCGCGGCATCGGGACTCGAGCCCAACGAGAGCTGGCTGTACCGGCGCCCCGACGGGGATCTCATCTTCCATTTCGTTTCGCGCGGCGACGTGCAGGACTTCAAGCTGGTCGAGAGTCTCACCGACGCGCTGAGCTTCCAGGACCGCCAGCGGATGCAGCTCGGCGGTGACACGAGCGGGGTGATGCGGGCGCTGTTCAATTCGCGCGCGAGCTTCGGGCCGATGTACGAACGGGTCGGCAGCAGCCTGACGACGAACGTACTCCCGGTGATCGCGCAAGACCGGCAGAAGGGGACCTACTCCATCGGCGTGGGCACCACCACGGACGACAATCGGCTCCGGTTCCTCTCGTCTCTGGATCCGGTGGTCGAGGCGTACCTCGTGGACTCGACGCTTCACCTGGTGTTTGCCGTCCCCGCCGACCGCCTGTCGCCGGTCGCCGCGATGTCGGGGGTCCTCTATCCCCTGCGCTTCCGCCTCTACGTCTCCACCCGGACCGACAGTCTGGTCGCCCACATCGACACGCTGCGGGTGTTCGGAGTGGCGCAGGCGCTCAAGAATCCCTCGTATCTCACGGGGCAGCTGGAGATCCCGGTCCCGGCCGGGGACTATCGCTACCGTCTGCTCATCGAGTCGCGCGACGGGGTGAGCGGCGCGGTGTTGAGCGACACGGTCGCGGTGGCGCCGCTGGACGGGCACACCGTCGCCCTGTCGGATCTGGTGGTGGGGAAGACGGGCGGCCTGTCCTGGGCGCAGCACGGCGATACCGTGTACGTGAACCCCCTCGACCGGTTCCCCGTGGGCGGCGACGCACAGCTCTACTACGAGGTCTACGGCCTGCCCGCGGGGGCGACGTATCACACGGAGATCAAGGTCCAGCGGAAGGGGGGCGGGTCGATCTTCGGCGCCATCCGCCGGCTCTTCGGCGGGAATCATCCGCCCGTGCAGCTGGAGTTCGACGCGGCGGCCGAGGGGCCGGTGAGCCGGGTGCACCGCGCCGTGGCGCTGCGCGACGTCCCCAAGGGCAGTTACGAGCTGACGCTCCGCATCACTGATCCCGCCACCGGCCGCGTGCTGACCCGGGCGCGACTCTTCGAGGTCGTTTCCGCGAACTGATTGACACTGCCAAGCGCCGCGCCCTAAGTTTCCGGCACTCCTTGCGGAGATGGGATGTACTGCTCCCGCTGCGGCACTCAGAACGAAGACAACGCGAAGTTCTGTAAGTCCTGCGGCCTGGACCTGACCGCCACCACTCCGGTCCATGCCATCACCACCGGCCAGCAGGAAGTCACCGAAATCGATCTCGTCCGCGACCAGCTGAAAGAGGAGTACGAGATCCTCGACGAGCTGGGTCGCGGCGGTATGGCCATCGTGTTCAAAGCCCGCGAGAAGCAGCTGGAGCGGGATGTGGCCATCAAGGTCCTGCCGTTCTCCCTCGCCTTCGACAAGGAATTCGTCGAGCGCTTCCAGCGCGAGGCGCGCACCTCCGCCAAGCTGGAGCACCCCGGCATCATCCCCATCTACCGGGTCGGCAAGTCGGGGCGCGTGATCTACTTCGTGATGAAGTTCCTGCGGGGCAAGCCGCTCTCCGCGGTACTCTCGCAGCGGGGCGCCCTCCCCCCCGCCGACATCCGCCGCGTGCTGACCGAGGTCGGGCGCGCGCTGGGCTACGCGCACAAGAGCAACATCGTCCACCGGGACGTGAAGCCCGACAACATCATGTTCGACGATCTCGGACAGGCCGTGGTGACGGACTTCGGGATCGCGAAGGCCGCGAGCGGCGGGAAGCTCACGGGCACCGGGATGGCGATCGGCACGCCGCACTACATGAGCCCCGAACAGGCCCGGGCGCAGCCCCTGGACGGCCGCTCCGACATCTACTCCCTGGGCGTGGTGGCGTACGTCTGTTTGACCGGGGCGGTGCCGTTCGACGGGGAAGACTCCTTCTCCATCGGCTACAAGCACATCATGGAGGCGCTCCCCACACCGGAGCTCAAGACCGACGAGCACCGCCACATCTTCGAAATCGTCAAGAAGATGATGGCCAAGGTGCCGGAGGAGCGGTTCCAGAGCGCCGAACAGATGGTGGAGGCGGTCGAGGCGGGAGGATACGTCGCGACCGGAATCTCGACCGCCGCGACCCGCGCCATGCCCTCCATCGCCTCGCCCCGCGTCACCACCGGGATGACGGGGCGGGAGGAAGCCGCCAAAGGCGGGGAGGGGGAGGCGAAGCCGAAATCCACGGTGGGTGGGCTCGCGATCTTTCTGGCCGTGCTGCTGGTGGTCGGCGGCGCCGTGTGGTACTTCGGGATTCAGCAAGGCATGATCAGCCACCTGCTCTCCAAGGCGGTCCCGATCGCTCCCGTCGACACCACGACCCTCGCGACCAAAGACACGACCGGGTTGGCCGGCACCGTTCCCGGCGCCGCCCCGGACACGACGAAGCACGACACGACGCATGCCCCGCCGGCCGGCACGCCCACCACGCCGGCCAAGCCGAAGCCGGCCCCGTCCCTGGCGGTGATCTGCGCCGACCCGGGACCCGAGTACAACCGTCGGAAAGAGTGCTTCGACACGCCGCCGCGGCCCACCGTCGCCACCTTCATCAATCTGCCGGCGGACGCCCCCGAAGTGCCGCGGCTCGCCATCCTGTACATCCACGTGTCGCCCGAAGGCCAG
>DATBCM010000020.1:0-1503 GCA_036270455.1 Gemmatimonadales bacterium
CGAATACTCCCTAGGAAACGGGAAGTCCGTCAAGACAAGAGCGTGTCAATGCCGGCGTCCCAGGAAAACGAGGCGTTTGTAGAGCAACGTCTGTCCGCTGCGCAGTCTCAGGATGTAGACCCCGGGAGGTACGAAGCGCCCGTCGTCCGCGTGCCCATCCCAAGTGATCTCCGGATCACAAGTGGCGCCGCCCAGCGTCCCGCGACCATAGCGGCCCGGCGTGAGGACGCCCGAGAGGGACCCCTTGGGAATGATGCGCCGGATGACGCCGCCCCGGAGGTCGAGAACCTGGAGTTCCGTCTCACCCGGCGTTGCGAGGTCGAACCAGATGCAGGTCGAATCACGCCCCACGGCGGGGAACGGGTTGGGGAAATTCTGGTAGAGCAGCGTGACCTGGGGCGCGGAGTCGTCGAGAATGAGGAACACGCCGGCCGAGGCGGACCGGCTGGTGTCGGATCCGGCGTGGGTGACGACGGTCCAGGTGTACGCCGTGTTCTTCTCCAGGACGACGGGAATCCGGAACGCCGTGTCGGTCAGTCCGGCCGCTCCGTATACCGCGAAGGTCTGACTCACCCGGAACACCTGGAAGTCGAAGGAAAAGGGACCGGGCGGGCTGGCGATCAGGGGGACGGTCCAGACGAACGTGGGCTGGGTCGAGTCGGTCGTGACGCCTGCGGTGTCGCTATAGGTGAGGAGGGTGGCCCAGGAGGGCACCACGATCGGACCGACGGCGCCCGTAGTGGCCGATGCCCCGGTGACGGTCGCGTCGACGCGCCAAAAAAGCGGGGCCCCCGGTTTGAAGGCCCGTGCCGGCTGATACTGCGTGGCGCTCCCCATCAGGGTGTCCAGGAGCGGCCTCGTAAACAGCGAGTCGTGGCCGATGAGGAGCCGGTAGCTGACCGGCCCCGCGAACCCCGGCGTAGACCCCACGGTCCAGCTGAACAGCGGGGTCACGGATATGAGCTTCGGCGGCAGCGGGGAGAGGGGCGTCACGCCGGTCGCGAAGAGCGCGGAGGCGGTCACGTTGGGGCGGCCCCAGCCGCGCGTCGAGTCGGGCGTCTGGGCGTTCGCGGCGTACCGGCGCAGTGCGGCCCGCAGGGCGAGGGGCCCGAGGGTCGGCTGGAGCTGTTTCACGAGCGCCGCCGAGGCGGCCAGGATCGGCGTGGCGAAGCTGGTGCCGTTCAAGCGGCCCATCGTCCCCGTGCCCGTCACCGTGCAGACCAGGACGCCGGGGGCGGTGAGGTCCGGTTTGAGGCGGCCGTCGGCGGTGGGCCCGCGCGACGAGAACGACGCGATGGTGCCGGTCGAATCCTCAGCGCCCGCGGTGATGACCGACTTGGCGTCGCCCGGCGTCACCAGCGTCCGGAACCCCGGCCCGCCATTGCCTGCCGCTGTCACCACCAGAATTCCGTGCGCCGAAGCGCTTTCGGCTGCCACTGACGTGACCGCCACGTCGCCATTCAGCTGGCTCGGGGTGTAGCTGAAGCCGTTGTCGAAGGCCAG
>DATBCM010000021.1:0-2429 GCA_036270455.1 Gemmatimonadales bacterium
GACCTTCTCCTCGCCGAGTGGCCGCACGCCCAGGCTGGTGCCCGCCGCGCCGCTGAACAAATCGCCTGCCCCGGCGGTCACCACTTCCCCGCCCACGCACACCTTCGCCCGACCCGACAGCAGATACACCGTTTCCTGGTAGAGCTGGTGAATGTGGACCGGGATTACCCCGCCGGGCAGGATCTCGACCTCATGGAAGCTGAAGGCGGTGATGTCCTGCGTGGCATGGACAAGGACGTCCATGTACACCTCCTGGAACCTCTCGGAGGGGTGCTTGTCCATGGCGATGGATCCGTGCGGGACCGTGATGCAGTGCCTTCGCGGGACGTACATGACGGCTCCTCCTGTTCTGTCACTCGGCTATTGCTGTGTCTTCAACAACGGCGGATACTCCGTACGCTGCAGTGCCGGCGGATTCACCTCGCCCTCGACGGTGCGTATCGCATCGGGGTTCCACACCAGCCTGCGGCCAGGCCAGATTGGCAGGCACCTGACGCCACCATCCGCCACCACCGTCTCCAGGAACAGATCATCAAGGCGCGGGAACTGCTCGATAGAGGTACACGCCACGGCGGGCGGGCTGGATGGACGTGGAGTTCGGGAAGGACGTGAGGGCTCGCCACGATGTCGAACGCCTCGGCGACCGTCGAGACCGGCCCACCCTGCGGCTGCTCGCCGACGGCGAGGAACCCTCGGCGAGGCAACGGTCACTGTGCTCACAGCGAGCAGGCACCAGTGCGGGTCAGGATCAACACCCCCCCGACGACAGGTACGTCCCGGAAGCGGCGATGACGCGATCGGCCTGGACTCGAGCGCCCGGCCGAAGGCTGCGCCACGGTGGTCACCGACCAGCACGTCAGCGCCGCGATGGTCGGCCGCAGTGACGACCGCGCCGCCCGCCAGAGCACCGCCGACAACTCTGTCGCCTACTTCCTGCCCGCCGCCAGCATCGTTATTCAGCTCACCTGGCGGTTTGACGGCTTCTCGGCGGGGTACGTGCGGCCGGTCGCGGCCCGGGCCGTCCGGGGGGTGCCCCTGGACGCGGGGCACCCGGGCCGCCTAGTACACCGGCTCGGTGTACCCCCGCTGGCCTCCATCACGTGGGTGACGCCCCGCTTGCGCAGGTCCGCGGCCATCATCAGCACCCCGAAGAACGTCCGGTACTCCAGCACCTCCGAGGTGCGGGTCCACGCCCGGTGTCCCGGGGTCCGGATCCCGACCTTGATCATGTCCTTGTGGACATCGATCCCGGCCACCCGCTCCTACATCACTCTCATACGCCTGCCCGCCTCCTGCAACGGCTCACTTCGGAACAAGGGGGAAGGCATGCCGCCTGCCGGAGCCCCAAGATCAGTACAGGAGACTGACACACGCGCACGCAGCAGCAACGGGGGGTACCCGACACAGGGCTCCAGCACCAAACTAAGACGCGGCCTCGAACGGACCAGGGCGAATCAGTGGCGACAGGCGGCACGCCAGCTCCAGCCTGCCCGACGGCGCGACCGGTGTCAGCTAATCCGCCACGCCAGCCACCAGCGAACTGCCTACGGTCCTCAGCTGTCCAGCGGAGCTCTAGAGCCCAGTTTCGTCCCCACGGGAGCGCCGCGAAGCGGCGCATGTTTTCTAAGACGCGTACTACACCTCAGCGGGTGACCAACGCACAGGAGGGAACGGGCGACAGCCGAGCGTATGGTGGTGACGCTCCTCTGCATGCCCAGCCGCCAGGGTAGCGCCAAGGACTGACGACGTCCTTGACCCCCAGGACGGAGGGTTGGGAGTCATCGCAGCTCAGCTCGGGTCGGCGGCCCCAGGAGTCGGCGGTCGCTGGGTTATGAGCAGTACGACGTGCGTCTTCTGCGTCTCTCGCGTTCTAGCGCAGCTCCCTGAGCAGGGCGGTACGCCCCCTGATCGTCTCACGATCCAAGTTCGTCTCTGGTCACCTGCGAGGTCTCGTTAGCAGGACCGGTCGGAGGCGTCGGATAGGTGGAGGCACACAGGATCTCATGGGCCGGCGGTGCTCATACGAACTACAAGATCTGACGGTGTGTGGCGGGGGCAACGCTGCAAGCGTTGATCTATATGCGGCTAACGGAAGGAACGCTTCAGATGAGCGTGAACCTTGAAGGCCAGAAACTGGTGGCCTCCGATCAGACAGTCGCGGCCGACGTTAGCGCGGCAACCGGGTCTGCTGGCCGCCGGCCCAACAGCGCCGCGTCCTTGGGCGTCTTTGAGCTGTTCGGCTCGACGCGAGAGTTCTGCCAGCTGTGACGACGGACTGGACTTTCGGGGGGCTGTGGCCGTTTGAGCCGCGCTGGTTTGAGACCTCCGACGGGCGGATGCACTACGTTGACGAGGGCCGCGGGATGGCCGCCCGGTCGTGCTGGTGCACGGCAACCCGACCTGGGGCTTTTTGTACCGGAACTTCATCG
>DATBCM010000022.1:0-1722 GCA_036270455.1 Gemmatimonadales bacterium
CTCGCGCTCGTGGCGGCTTGCGTTTGCGGGCTCCTCGCGGGTGTCGCGCCTGCATTACGCGCGGCCAAGATGCCCATCGTCGCCGGGCTTCGGACGGTCGGATGAAGATTCCTTTCTCTTATATCTGGCGTTCCCTCTGGGCCCGGCGGCTCACGACGTCGCTCACCATCGGCGGCGTCGCGCTGGTGGTCTTCGTGTTTGCCGGCGTCCTGATGCTGGCCCAGGGGATCCGCTCGACGCTCGTGTCGACCGGCTCGGCCGACAACGCCATCATCCTTCGCAAGTCCGCGACCTCGGAGCTGGTGAGCCAGGTGGACCGCGGCACCGCGGAGATTCTCGAGACGGCGCCGGAGATCGCGACCGGGGCCGACGGGAAGCCGCTCCTGACCCGCGAAGTCAACTTGATCATCAACCTGAACAAGCGGAGCAATCACGCGGCCCTCGGCAACGTGACGGTGCGGGGCACGTCTCCGCAGAGCCTCGAGCTCCGGCCGGGGATCAAGATCACGCAGGGCCGGATGTTCAAGTTCGGGAGTCATGAGCTGATCGTCGGCAAGAACATCGCCGACCGCTTCGAGGGCGTGCCGATGGGGGCGGACGTGCCCTTCGGTGGGGACCACTGGACCGTCGTCGGCTACTTCGACGCCGGCGGCTCCGGGTTCGATTCGGAGATCTGGACCGACGCGGACCAGGTGATGCAGGCGTTCCACCGGCCGGTGTACTCGTCTCTCACCTTCAAGCTCAAGGACGCCGCGACGTTCGACGCGCTGAAGACCCGGCTCGGCGCCGATCCGCGCACGCAGTACATCGAGCCCAAGCGGGAACAGGATTTCTACCGGGAGCAGTCCCAGAACATGGCCACATTCATCCGGATCCTGGGCCTGGTCGTCACCATCATCTTCTCGGTGGGGGCGATGATCGGCGCCATGATCACGATGTACGCGGCCGTCGCCAATCGTACCGTGGAGATCGGCACGCTCCGCGCCCTCGGCTTCAAGCGGCGCAGTGTGCTCGCGGCCTTTCTCACAGAGGCCATACTTCTCGCCGTGGTCGGGGGCGGGATCGGCGTCGTGCTCGCCTCGGGGCTGTCGTTCGCCCATGTGTCCACGGTGAACTTCGCGTCGTTCTCGGAGATCGGGTTCGGCTTTTCGCTGACGGTGGGCATCGTCGTCGGCGCCTTTATCTTCGCGTTGTCGATGGGGGTGTTGGGCGGGTTCCTGCCTGCCGTGCGAGCGTCCAGGCTCCAGATCGTGAACGCACTGCGGGGAACGTAGACCCCCCCATCGCGGTAACCCCGGGCTCGCGCCCGGGGTTATGTAAATCCACTACACGCAGTTCATGACCCCGGGCGCAAGCCCGGGGTTCTTAGTAGGGTGAGCCTCTTGGGTGAGTAGATTTCCCGGATGCCCCCCGCAATCCAAGCCACCGGCCTTTCGAAGTCTTTCCAAGTCAAAGTCCGCGATTCCGGCCTGTCCGGGGCCCTGCGCGCTCTGTTTCGTCCCAAGTACCGCGACGTCCACGCCGTCCGGGACGTGTCCTTCTCGATTGAGCCGGGAGAGATCGTCGCGTTTCTCGGGCCGAATGGCGCCGGAAAAACCACCACCCTGAAGATGCTGTCAGGTCTCCTGTATCCCACCAAAGGGTCGGTGCAGGTGGTGGGGTTCAATCCGTGGACGGGCGGCTCCGAGTTCAAGAGACGGATCACCCTGGTCCTCGGCCAGC
>DATBCM010000023.1:0-1587 GCA_036270455.1 Gemmatimonadales bacterium
GCCATGGTGGGCTCGAGGGCGACCCCGTGAGGCGACGCGCGTTCCTGCAGACCACCGGGGCGATGAGCGCGGCGATGATGGCGGCGCTCCCGCGGGGCGTCCGGCTCCCGGTCTCGTCCTTCAGGGCCGCCGGCTCCCGTCTGGACTGGTGGCGCGAGGCCCGGTTCGGGATGTTCATCCACTGGGGACTCTATTCGATCCTGGCAGGGAAGTGGGGCGGGCTGGACGACTACGCCGAGTGGATCAGGAACCTGGCGCACATCCCGGTCGGCGAGTACGACAAGCTGGTGGGACGCTTCAATCCCACGCTCTTCGACGCCGACAAGTGGATCGGCATGGCGAAGGACGCCGGCGCGAAGTACGTCACCATTACCACCAAGCACCACGACGGCTTCTGTCTCTTCGATTCCAAGCTCACCGATTTCTGCGTTCGCTCCACGCCCCTCAAGCGGGACATCATGGCAGAGCTCGCGGCCGCGAGCCGCCGCGCCGGCGTGCACCAGTGTTGGTACCACTCGATCATGGACTGGCATCACCCCGACTATCTCCCGCGCCGGGACTGGGAAGCGGAGACCAGGCCCGTTGGGGAGGCGAAGTTCTCGCGCTACGTGGAGTATCTGCACGGACAGGTGACCGAATTGCTGACGAGGTACGGCGACGTCGGCGTCATGTGGTTCGACGGCCAGTGGGAGGGCACCTGGACCCACGAGCTGGGCAAGGCCCTCTACGCGAAGTGCCGTTCGCTTCAGCCCAATGTGATTGTGAACAATCGCGTCGAAGGCTGGTCCGGTGACAGAATCACCGAGCCCCTCGGCGACTTCCGGACCCCGGAGCAAGAGGTCCCCGCGACGGGATGGCCCGGCGTCGACTGGGAATCGTGCATCACGATGAACGACAACTGGGGTTACAACGCCGAGGACCACCATTTCAAGAGCGCTGAGGAGCTGATCGGGCTCCTGGTCGAAACCGCATCGAAGGGCGGGAACCTGTTGCTGAATGTGGGGCCGAGGGCCGACGGAACCTTCCCGGACGAGAGCGTCGAGCGGTTGGCGGCGATCGGACGGTGGATGCGGACCAATGGCACGGCGATTTACGGCTCGACAGCCTCACCGTTCCCGTCGACGCCGTTCCGGGTCACCTCTCAGCCGAGGCGTCTGAATCTGTTCGTGAAGGACTGGGCGTCGTCCCTGGAGCTACCCGGGCTCAAGACTCCCATCGCGCGGGCGTACATGATGGCGGATCAAGCACGCACACCCTTGGCAACGTCGGGAAATCGGGTGGAGCTGCCATCACTGGTGCCGGCCGTTTGGCCGATGGTGGTGGTGGAGTTTGATTCCCAACCGGTGGTCGGGTAGGTGCCTTACCTGACCCCGGGCGCAAGCCCGGGGTTTATCAAAGAGATGGCCCTGCTGATTCCCCCGGGCTCGCGCCCGGGGTCATGAACAGCAACCTACATCGACCACCCGGAGCGATAGGTCGGCGTGGTCCAATCCCCCGGAATGCCTGAGGTCGTCACGTCCCCCGTGGCGGGATTTACATCGATTGCCCCCGCCATCCGCACCGCCAGGTTCCCGAGCAGAACCATCG
>DATBCM010000024.1:0-8090 GCA_036270455.1 Gemmatimonadales bacterium
CGTCCCGGCAAGCAGGGCCTCGGCACCGCCTACCTCGCGGGCTTCAAGTGGGCTCTCGAGCGGTCGTACGAGCTGATCTTCGAGATGGACGCGGATTTCTCCCACGATCCGGGGCACTTGAAGGAGTTTCTCACAGCCGCCGAAGGGGCGGACCTCGTCCTGGGGTCGCGGTACCTGGGCGGAAAGGTGACGGTGGTGAACTGGCCGATGGGCCGGCTCCTGCTGTCCTACTTCGCCAACGTGTACGCGCGCCAGATCACCGGTCTGGCGATCTGGGACCTCACCGGTGGCTTCAAGTGCTTTCGCAGGCGCGTGCTGGAAGCCATTGATCTTTCGGCGGTTCGGTCAAATGGCTATGCTTTCCAGATCGAGATGACGTTCCGCGCCTGGCGGAAAAAATTCCGGTTGAAGGAGGTACCGATCACGTTCGTGGATCGGACGGAAGGTCAGAGCAAGATGAACAAGGCCATCGTTCGGGAAGCGGTGTGGGTAGTGCCGCGCCTGCGGTGGATGGCGATTCGCGGAGTGCTATGAGTCAGGGTCTCCCAATCTACAAGATGAGCGGGTCCGGGAACGATTTCGTGTTCGTGGACGGACGGCACTCGGCCATCGCGGACTGGAGCAGGGAGCAGATCGCCGAGCTGTGCGCCCGGGGCACGGGTGTGGGGGCGGATGGCCTGGTATTCGTGGCGCCCGGGAGTGGTCCCGGGGCGGTCCGCATGACCTACTACAACTCGGACGGCTCGCACGCCGCCATGTGCGGCAACGCGGCCCTCTGCAGCACCCGCCTTGCAGCCCATCTCGGCCTAGCCGGCAAGACCATGCGCTTGGAAACCGATGCGGGGGTCTACGAGTCCCGGGTGAACGGGGCCCAGGACCGTGCGGAGCTCCATCTGGCACCGGTCGTAGAGCCCAAGGAGGTCCCCAAGCTCGGCCTTATACCGGACGTAGGCGAGAAACGGGCGGCACTGGGGGTCGTCGGCGTGCCGCATCTGGTCGTCCTGGTCGAGGATGTCGAGAAGGTCGACCTGATGGGCCGCGGGAAGGCGCTGCGAGGCGACAAGGCCCTTGGGGCGGCTGGGGCCAACGTGAACTTCATCTCACCCAGTGAGGGTGGCCACTGGAAGATGCGGACCTACGAACGGGGCGTGGAGGCAGAGACGCTGGCGTGCGGGACCGGCGCGGTGACGGCTGGCTGCGTGCTGGCGTCCTGGGGGCTGGCGAGCTTACCGGTGGTGTTCCTGACCCGGAGTGGCCGGGAGCTGAAGGTCAGCGCGAAGCGATCGGGGGGTCAGTACGACGATGTCTGGCTGGAGGGGGAAGCGCGGATGGTGTTCAGGGGCGTGCTGACTTGATCCCTTTATCCACACATTCCCACACTACAACTTAACATAATATCTCTTATACGAAGTTGTTTGTAGCGACAGTGGCTTATTTCAGCTTGGGATCCTTCCACCCGCCCCGCGTCAGTTCCCCCAGCCGGACCCGGGCCTCGGTTATGTAGCCGGTCGAATCCATCCCCGTCACGACCTTGGAAAGCGCGCCGAGAGCCTTGACGGTATCACCAGCAACGGCGTACGCCCGCCCCGCGTCGAGCAGGTATTGGGCCTGGAGGAACGGAAAAGAGGCGTTTTCGGATGCGTGCTGGTAGGCCACCGCGGCGTCTCCGGGGCGCGCCATGTTCTCCAGCGCGTTCCCCAGGAGCCCGTAGGCTTGGGCCCGGAACGGCGCGCTGGCGGCTCCTGAGAACTTGGTCAGCACATCGACGGCCTGCTGTGGTTGTCCCTGGAGGATCCGGGAGTTCGCCAGAAGCAGCGTCGCTTCCTGCGCCGCGTTGGTGCCCGAGTAGTTCGCGGTGATCTGGGAGAGCTCGCTCGCGGCCATCGAGTAGTTGTTGTTCTCGAACGCGACCCGCGCGGCGCCGAGTGCGCGTGAGGCGGCCTGCTCGCTGGAGCGCGAGGTCACGACATTCCACGCGACCAGCCCGCCTGCGATCACCAGAATGACCAGTGGCCATGCGGCTTTCCTGGGGTTGGCCTTCGCCCAGCCGATGAGCCTCTCGAGAGCGTCCTGGTGAGCCGGCGCGACGCCGGGCTGCGCTGATGTGCCCATTCCGGTGCTGATCCTCGCGCCAAACTGTTTGATGTGATCCGCTGTTCGGCCCCCAGTGCCCCTGGGGTGACTCGAACACCCGGCCAACGGTTTAGGAAACCGCTGCTCTATCCACCTGAGCTACAGGGGCGTAAGCCTTGAAAAATAAGGTATTTAGACGACTACAGGCAAGGGCAGTCACCTCGGATGCCTCGTCCGTTCCTTCATCCATCTACACGGCATCAAAGCCCTTAGGTAAGCGCACTTCATGTGGAAGGTCGCTCTTTTCCACACTCTCTACTCGGGAGGCGGACGGGCCGCGTCGCAGCTCCCGCTCGAGCTCGGCGATCGCCTCCGGCGCACCCTCCGCCAGGACCTCGACATCCCCGTCCGGGAGGTTCCGGGCCACTCCGGAGAGGCCCAGGCGAGAACCCACCCGTCGGACGAACCAGCGGAAGCCTACGCCCTGCACCACGCCGTGAACCAGGAACCGTGCTCGCGCCATCCCGTCGCCGCCCCTAGGCCTGTGGTTTCCGCCGCCGCGTCCAGGCGATGTAGGCGATGGTCAGCACGATGAGCGCGGGCACGATGATGGTCATGGCCCGGGCGGCTTCGTGGCGCACCTCCACGTTGAGTGCACCCATCAGCACGCTTTCCTTCCGGCCAATGGTCCAGCCGATGACGGTCAGCACCGTGCACCAGACTCCCGAGCCCAGCGCCGTGAATGACATGAAGCGCGGGATGGGCATGCGGGCGAGCCCCGCCGGCAGCGAAATCAGATGCCGAATCACCGGAAGCAAGCGAGCCACAAACGTGCTGATCTCGCCATGCGTCGCGAAGAACCGCTCCGAGCGCTCGAGGCTCTGCTCCGAAACGAGCACATACCGCCCCATCCGGTGCAGGACCGCTCGCCCGAGCCAAGCGGCCAGGCCGTAGTTCGCCAGGGCGCCGACGACGCTCCCCAGCACCCCGCAGAGAATGACGAGCGGCAGGGACAGCTCGCCTTTGGCGGCCAGGTACCCTGCGGGCGGCATCACCAGCTCGGATGGCAGCGGCACGATCGAGGACTCGACGGCCATGAGGACGACGATCCCCGGGTAGCCGATGTCGCGAAACCGGTCCAGGAGCCACTGGATGAACGTCTCAAGCATCGAACCCGTGTTCTCCCACCAGCGGGACGAAGCGCGCGTCGCCCAGGGGCGTCCGCCGGAAGTCGCCGTCTTCCTTCCCCGTTTTCTCGACCAGCGTCAGCACCTGCTTCCCCTTGTCTCCCACGGGTACCAACAGCCGCCCTCCCACCTTGAGCTGAGCCGTGAGGGGCGACGGAATCTCCGGTCCGCCCGCCGCCACCAGGATCGCGTCGTAGGGCGCATAGGCGCTCCATCCCAACGTTCCATCTCCCACCAGCATGGAGACGTTGCGGGCGCCTGCGTCGCGGAGGGCGCGCTGGGCGCGGTCGGCCAGCTCGCGCACCCGTTCGATCGTGAAGACCTGATCCACCAGCCGTCCCAGGAGTGCGGTCTGGTATCCCGAGCCGGTACCGATTTCGAGCACCCGCTCCCGCCCGGTGAGCCGGAGCTGCGCGAGATACTGCGCCTGCATCGACGGCTGGGAGATGGTTTGCCCGGCGCCGATCGGCAGCGCCGAGTCTTCGTAGGCGCGATGACGGACCGCTTCGGGCACGAACAGGTGGCGTGGGGTTTCGGAAAATGCCTTCAGGACCGCGAGATCCTCGATCCCCTTGGCCCGGAGCGCATCCACCAGCCGGACGCGATACCCGCCGTAGCTGTCGCTGGTCACTCGCCGAGCTTCCAGGACCGCACGTCGTCCAGGAGCCGGTAGTTGGTCATGTCCACGTGCAGCGGGGTGACGGAGATGTAGCCGTCGTGTACCGCCTGAAAGTCCGAGTCCGCCCCGCCCGACCAGGTGACGTGGCCGCCGCCGATCCAGTAAATGTTGCGGCCCCACGGATCCTTCATCCGCGCGATCTCTTCGTGAAAGACCCGGCTCCCCAGGTGCGTCACCTTCACGCCTTTCACGTCCTCCGCGGGGATGGCGGGCAGGTTCACGTTCAAGAGCGTCTCTTTCGGGAACTCTGGAGTCGCCACGACGTCCGCGAGGAGATCCTGCAGCCGGGCCCGGTAGGAGTCGAGGTGCTCGAGATCGAAGGAGCCGTACGACACGGCGATCGAGGGAATGCCCGCCGCGAGTCCCTCGAACGCGGCGGCCACCGTGCCGGAGTAGAGCACGTCTTCCCCCATGTTCGGTCCGTGGTTCACGCCGGAGATCACGAAGTCAGGCTTCTCGGGCATCAGCGCGCCCAGCGCGAGCAGCACGCAGTCGGTCGGTGTGCCATCCACCTGATAGGCGCCGTCGGTTCGTAGGGTGGCCCGGAGCGGGCGGTGGAGCGTGAGCGAGTGGCTGGTGCCGCTCTGCTCCCGGTCGGGCGCCACCACGGTCACCTTCCCCAGGGTATTGCATGCTTCGGCCAGGAGGCCGAGCCCCTGCGCCAGGACGCCGTCGTCGTTCGATATCAGGATGTTCACCGGGTTCGACTCATCATTCTCCCCGCGTACCGCCAGAACACCCGGGCCATCCGCCAGGTATCCGCACCGCTCTTGAAGTGACTCCGGGATGGCCCGTAGATCGTCGGCACGGGCACCGACACCACCAGCCGGCCGCCGGCGAGCGTTGCCAGCAGGAACGCGGCCTCGAAGTCGTACTGGCTTTCGGGAGGCCGAATGGCGCGGGCCAGGTCGGCCGTGAAGGCCCGGAATCCCGTCTGCGCGTCGGGCACCCCTATGCCGCCGATCCGCGTAGCCAGGGTGGATGATAGCCAGTTCGTGAAGCGTCTGGGGAGCGGCATCGCCCGAGTCCGCGCCCGCGCGCCGAGGGTCAGGTCGGCGCTGCCCCGCCGGAGGGGCTCGACGAGCCGGGGAATTTCTCCCGGCGCGTGCTGGCCGTCGGCGTCCAGGGTCACGATGCAGTCGGCGCCGTCGTCGAGAGCGCGGGCAATCCCCGTCTGGAGCGCGGCACCCTTCCCCCGGTTCGCGGGGTGCCGCAGGACCATGTCCCGCGGTACCTGATCCGCGGTGCCGTCAGTCGAGCCGTCGTCGACCACCCAGATGCGGGCGCCGGGGACGGCCCTGCGTACGCCCTCGACCACCGTGCGAATGGTAGCGGCCGCCTGAAACGCGGGAATGACGACCGCGATCCGCTCAGCGCGGTCCGGCATGGGGCGATGCGTTGCCGTCCAGAATGGCGAGCACCGCCTTCAACTCTCCTTGAAGGTCCCGGACCGTCTCGGCGCCGAGGGCCCGGCGGGCTTCGGGCTTCAAGTCCCCGGAGCGACGGTAGGCCTCGATCTTCTGGCGCGCACCCTCGATGGTGTACTTCTCCGTGTACAGCAGGTGCTTGACGAGCATGATGAGCTCGATCTCACGCCGCTGGTAGACCCGGTTCCCGGACCGGTTCTTGGCGGGATTGAGAAACCGGAACTGGCTCTCCCAATACCGGAGGACGTGGGGCTTGAGGTCGGTCAGCTGACAGACCTCGCCGATGGAGAAGAACTCTTGAACCGGGTGAGGTATGCTCATCGCCATTGCTCCGGCTTGGGCTCACGTTCCATCAAGTCCGCGATCGCCTGACGTGCCGTCTTTCCCTCGAAGAGAATCGCCGCCACCTGCCGGGCGATGGGGAGGTCCACCTGGTGCCGGTCTCCCAGAGCCACCGCCGTGCGGGCTGTGCCGACGCCCTCCGCCACCGATTGCTTGCCGGCCAAGGCCTGGGCCAGCGTCTTCCCCTTCCCCAACTCGACCCCAAGCGAATGGTTGCGCGACAGGGTTCCCGTGGCGGTCAGAATCAGATCCCCCAGCCCCGCCAGCCCCGCGAAGGTCAACGGCTCGGCGCCGAGGGCCAGGCCGAGGCGCGTGATCTCCGCCAATCCGCGGGTGATCAGAGCCGCGCGGGTATTGAATCCGAAGCCGAGACCGTCCACAATCCCGGCGGCGACGGCGATCACGTTCTTCAACGCGCCCCCGAGCTCTACCCCGGTCACGTCGCCATGAGTGTACACCCGGAACGTGCCGGTGGAGAACAGGCCCTGGACCTGTCTGGCCAGGTCCTGATCCCGGGCGGCAACCACTGCCGCGGTCGGCTGGCGGCGATAGACCTCGAGGGCGAAGGTCGGTCCCGATAATACGGCGACCGGCGCGCCCTGCGAGATCTCTTCGAGGAGGCAGGACAGCGTGATGAGGCGTTCTGGCTCGAGGCCTTTGGACACACTCACGATCGCGGGCGGGCTCGACAGGCCGGCCAGCGCTTCAGTCATGACGGCGCGCACGGCGTGGGACGGAGCGGCGGACACCACGACCTCCGCGCCCTTCACGGCCGCCTGGAGGTCGGTGGTCGCGGCGAGGGAGGGCGCGAGCGGACAGCCGGAGAGGAACATGCCGTTCACGTGCTCCCGGCCGATCTGCGCCGCGACCTCAGGTTCCCGCGCCCAGATCGTGACCTGCTCGCCCTTCCGGGCGAGGAGATCCGCGAGGGTCGTGCCCCACGCACCACCCCCGATCACGGCGACGCGCGTCACGGCGAGAGCTCCTTGCGGGTGCGGAACCGGTTCTCCGTTCCGGCGATCAGCCGCCGGATGTTGGCGCGGTGCGAATAGACGATGAGCAGTGCCAGCCCAACGCTCGCGATCACGGGGGGCGCGGCCCCATGCGTCGTCAGCAGGACCAGGACCGGGAAAATCACGGCGGCCAGGATGGAGCTGAGCGACACGTACCCGGTGGCCCAGAGGCACAGGCCCCACACGGGGAGCGCGATCAGGACGGCGAGGGGTGCCAGGGCCAGGAACATCCCCGCGGCCGTGGCGACCCCCTTCCCGCCCTTGAATCCGACGTAGGGCGAAAAGATGTGGCCGAGGACCGCCACCAATCCGAGGAACACGGGGAAGCCGGGGGCCCCATGGGTCCAGGCGCCGAAGAGCGCCACCGGGATGGCGCCCTTCGCGATGTCGATCAGTGCGACGGGAATGGCCCAGCGCCACCCGAGCACGCGATAGACGTTGGTCGCGCCCAGGTTCCTGCTGCCGTGCTCCCGGAGGTCGATGCCCTTCGCGAGGCGCCCAGCGACGTAGCTGGTGGGTGTCGCTCCCACGAGGTACGAGGCGGCGAGCCAGAGGAGGGCCGAGAGCACGCTCACCGCCGCTCCCGCCTCTTCCGGCGGAACTTGATGTCGACGGGCGCTCCGGTAAACGCCCAGGCGTCCCGGAAGCCGTTGAGGAGGTACCGGGTGTAGGACTCGGGGATCGCTTCAGGCCGGTTCGCCACGATGGCGAAGCGCGGCGGCGCGGTCCCGATCTGTGAGGCGTAGAAGAGCCGGACCGATTCCCCCACCGGCTGGGGCGGTTGCTGGCGATCCAACAGGGCCCCGAGGACGCGATTCACCTCTGCCGTCCCGATACGCCGGTGCCGGGCGTCCGCCACTTCCAGGATCAGGTCCAGGACCTTGGAGACCCGCTGCTTGGTCTTGGCAGAGATATAGGCGAACGGAATGAAGGCCAGGAAGGGTGCCTTCTCGATCAACTCTTTTTGTCCTCGGACGGCGGTGTTCGAATCCTTCTCCTCGATCAGATCCCACTTGTTCACGGCGACCACCACCCCCGCCCCGCGCTCCCAGGCGTCCGACACGATCGTCAAGTCCTGCGCGTGCATCCCATCCGCGGCGTCCACCACCAGCACGCAGACGTCGGCGCGCTCCATGGCGCGGGCGGTGCGAAGCGTCGAATAGAACTCGAGATCTTCGTTGACCTTGCTCCGTTTGCGGAGCCCCGCCGTGTCGATGAACACCAGCTGGCGGCCGTCGTGCAGCACCGGTGTGTCGATCGCGTCCCGGGTGGTGCCCGGTTCATCGGCCACCACCACACGTTCCGCGCCGACCAGGGCGTTCACGAGGCTCGACTTTCCCACGTTGGGGCGTCCGACCACGGCGACGTG
>DATBCM010000025.1:0-4930 GCA_036270455.1 Gemmatimonadales bacterium
CTCGACGTGAAGGTGGCGGAAGTCATGACGAAGTCTCCCAAGAGCACGGTCCCGGCCGACCTCGCGGTGACGGCGGTCCAGGTGATGGAAAAGCATGGGATCATGGCGCTGCCGGTGCTGGATGGGCAGCAGAAAGTCGTCGGCATGGTGCACCTGCACGATCTCATGAAGGCCGGGGCGGCGTGAAATACCTCTCCCTCGCCCTCGTCGTCCCGATGGTGCTGGCGACGGGATGGTCCTGCTCGGACGGGGTCAAACCCACCGCGACCATCACCGCCGCGGACACCGCCGACCAGGTCCTGTTCAACATGACGACCTACCTCACCACGGAAGGCGTCCGCCGGGCCAAGGTGCTGGCCGATACCGCGTATTCCTACTCCAACACGCAGATGGTCGAGCTCAAGAACGTGCACGTGACCTTCTACGACCTGGATGGGCGGGAGACGTCCACCCTGACCTCCCGCGCCGGGACGATGCATGGCGCGGGGGACATGGAGGGGCGGGGGAACGTGGTGGTGGTTCGGGCGTCCGACGATGGCACCTTGCGGACCGAAAAGATCGAATTCAGCCAGCGCTCGAATCTGGTGAGCTCCGATCAGCCATTCACCTTCGACACGCCGCAGCAGCATCTGAAGGGCGTGGGGTTCACCTCCGATCCCGATTTCAAGGACTTGAAGGCGCAGCACGTCACCGGTACCGGGGGCAAGTTCGTGCTCCCTAACCAATGATCGTGGCGACCCTCGCGCTCCTCACGCTTCAGCAGTCGGCGGCGGGAACCCCGCTCCCACGCCCGGCGCGGGATACGGCCGCCGGACGGCCGTGCGTGATCGAAATTGACTCCCTGGCCCGCGTCCATCAGCTCGCCTCCGGGGCCGATACGAACGTCTACATGGCCGGGGGCGTGCTGGCGCACTGCCGCGGGACCGGGACCACCTTCCGGTCCGACAGCGCGGCGTACTACGGCGGCCTGAAGCGGTGGGACATGGTGGGCCGCGCGCATGTGATCGACACCACGCTGACGCTCGACGCCAACCAGATCATCTACTATCTCCGTCAGGGGCGGCTCGACGCGCACAACAACGTCGTGGCCGTGAACCGAGAGAACCATTCGACGCTGCGAGGGCCGAACCTCACCTACTATCGTCCGGTGCAGGGTGTGCGGGACACGACGGAGACGTACGCCACCCAGCGGCCGGCCATCGACTACCGCGGCGCGAGCGCGAGTGACACGAGTGAGCCGTACGTCATCGTGGCCGACCGCTTCCGCTCCAAGGGCAACGATCGCATGTGGTGGGGGGGCACCGTCACGGTCGACCGCTCGGACCTCGCCGCCCGCGGCGACTCGATGAGTATGGACCAGACTAGGGGTTTGGGTGTCCTGCTGGGGCGTCCGACGGTCACGGGGAAGGGGACGCAAAGCTACACGCTGACCGGGACCAGAATCGAAATGGGTCTCTCGGGCCGGGAGATGAACGCGATCCGCGCGTTGGGGAACGGGCGTGCCGCGGGCACGGACTGGACGCTGACGGCGGATACCATCCATATGAAACTCGCCGACCGGAAACTCCAGCAGGCGTTCGCCTGGGGGCCGAAGGACTCGGTCCGCGCGCGTGCGGTCTCCTCGACCACGACGTTGGTGGGAGACTCGCTGGCCCTGGACACGCCGAACCAGCTGCTCAAGGAAGCGCGGAGCTATCGCCACGCACATTCGACGTCCAAGCACGACTCCACCACCGCCGACAGCCTCGCGGACTGGATGTCAGGGGATACGCTGACCGCGCACTGGATCCAGGCGCCGGATTCCACCGGCAAGCAGCGGTCGACGCTGAGTCACGTGGTGGCGCGGGGCACCGGGAAGGCGTTCTCGCACACCTACCCGGCTAAGGCGGACAGCACCCGGCCGAAGCTGATTCAGCGCGTCGACTCGCTGCACGCGGACACCGTGGTCGACAACCGGCCCTCCCTCAACTACACGACCGCGGATCTCATCACGGTCCGCATGGACAAGGGGCGGGTCACCCTGGTCACCGCCGTCGGGCACGTGAACGGTTTCAATCTCGATCCCGTCGCCATGAAGGACACCACCAAGGCGGCGGCCGACTCGGGCAAGGCGCGACCCAAGGCCACCCGGCCGGTGAAGAAGCCATGATCGACGAGATCTTGAACAGCCGGGATCCCTCGGTCCCACTCGCCGTGGTCGCGCTCTTCACGATCGCTGAGGAAGATGGTACCGGATATTTTGGCCCGCTCGCGGTCGCATACCGGGATGCCTACCTGCATGCCCGGGCGGCAACCGCGGGAGAAACGGGAGAGAGCCACACCCTCTCCGTGGACGACGCGCGTCACAACCTCAGCGCCTCGGTCCTGCCACGTCTCGCGCTCCTTGGCGTCCTGTCGATACCGAGGGGCGAGTTACATGGCGACACCGCGATCACCTTCACTCAGGCCATGTGGCGGGAGCTCTCGGCGGACCCGGCCGGGAACGCCGCGCGGCTCCGGCAGAGCGCCGAGCGCGCGCTCAAGTCCGTGGAGTCGCCCTCGGGACCCCATCCGGCGGCGCTCGGCGCCTCGAAACTCGAAGCCAGCAACTTGATGAAGACCTACAAGGGGCGCCCGGTGGTGAACGACGTTTCGCTCTCGGTGCAACAGGGAGAGATCGTCGGTCTGTTGGGACCGAACGGGGCGGGGAAGACCACCTCGTTCTACATGATCACCGGGCTGATCCGGCCCGATGCGGGCGTCATCCGCTTCGACGGCCGGGACATCACCCGGGAACCCATGTATCAGCGGGCCCGGGGCGGGATCGGCTACCTCGCGCAGGAGCCGTCGGTCTTCCGGAAACTGACGGTCGAGGAAAACGTCCTCGCCATCCTCGAGACGATGAATCTGGAGGCCGCGGAGCGGGCCACGCGGCTCGAGTCGCTCCTCGACGACCTCGGGATCAAGCACCTCCGGCGGCAGCGCGCCTTCTCGTTGTCGGGGGGCGAACGGCGCCGGCTCGAGATCACCCGAGCGCTCGTGACCCGGCCCAAGTTCATGCTGCTGGACGAGCCGTTCGCGGGAGTCGATCCAATCGCGGTGCACGACATCCAGACCATCGTGGCGGGGCTGAGGCACCGGGGGATCGGCGTGCTCATCACCGATCACAACGTGGAGCAGACGCTGGACATCGTGGACCGGGCGTACATCATGTTCGAGGGGAAGGTGCAGGTGGCAGGGACCGTGCGGGAGCTGGTCTTCGACGACCGGGTGGCCGATCTCTACCTGGGTCCGACCCTGACGGCGCGCCTCCGCGCGCGCCTGGTGGAGGCGGCATGAAGACCGGGATGCATCAGCACGCGTCGCTGCAGCAGACGCTGAAGATGAATCCACGCCTGTACCAGGCGATGGATCTCCTCTACATGCCCCTGCTCGACCTCCAGCAGCACCTGAAACAGGAGCTGCTCTCCAACCCGTTCCTCGAGATGGTCGAGGCCGAAGAGGAGTCACCGCTCGACGCGACGCAGGTCGAGACCAAGCCGGAAAAGAACGAAGAGTCGGGGGACGACGAGCCGGACTGGGAGAACATTCTGCTGGATGACGGCGCCCAGGGCCTCGCGGCGCCGCGGGACCTGAGCCCGGCCCGCGAGTACGTCGAACCGGTGGCGCCGACGACGCGTGACCTCTCGGATCATCTCCGGGACCAGGTGCAGATGCTGGACCTGACCCCCCGCCAGCAGCTCATGGGGGACGAATTCCTGGGGAACATCGCCGAGGACGGCTACCTGGGCGCCAATCTGGAGCAGATCGTGGCGGGCGCGAACCAGCTCCTGGCCGAGCATGCGGATGCCCAGGACTTCGGTGGGGAAGCGCCCTGGTTCACGATGGCCGAGGCGGAGGAGATGCTGCACATCATCCAGCGTCTCGATCCGCCCGGCGTGGGCGCCCGGGATCTGCGCGAGTGCCTGCTCCTCCAGCTCGAGGACCAGGGCCAGCAGGAGTCGCTGGTGTACAAGCTCGTGCGGGACGCGTTCGACGACCTCATTGCGCACCGCTGGAGCGAGCTGGGCAAGCGCTTCGGGCTGGAGCCCGCCGAAGTCCAGAAGGTGGCCGACGACCTCTCCAAGTTCGATCCCAAGCCCGGCCTGCAATACGCCTCGGGGAACGATTCCTACATCGTGCCCGACCTGATCGTGGAGAAGATCGGCGAGCGCTATCAGGTGTTCCTCAATGACGGCGGCCTGCCGCGTCTCCGGATCGCGAGCACGTACCGGGACATCGCGCGCGACAAGAACAAGTACCAGGGGGAGAACAAGGACTTCATCCAGCAGCGGCTCAACAGCGCCAACTGGATGATCCAGGCCATCGAGCAGCGCCGTCAGACCATGCTGAAAGTGATGAACTTCATCGTGGACCGGCAGCGCGAATTCTTCGAGAAGGGCGTCGAGTACTTGCGGCCGCTCACCCTGCGCGAAGTTGCGGACGTGATCTCGATGCACGAGAGCACCGTCAGCCGCGTCACCAACGAGAAATACGTCCAGACGCCGCGGGGGCTCTTGCCGCTCAAGTTCTTCTTCTCGAGCGGGCTCACCACCACCACCGGCGAGGACGCGAGCGCGCGGTCCATCAAGGCGCAGATCCAGAAGCTGGTGACCGACGAAGACCTGAAGGATCCGCTCACCGATCAGCAGATCGTGGAGATTTTCGCCCAGCGGGGCGTGAAGATCGCCCGGCGCACGGTGGCAAAGTATCGCGACCAGCTGCACATCCTGCCGGCGCGGATGCGGAAGCGTCTGTGAGCCTGGCCATGCCGGCCGCTGCGCCCGAGGTCAGTATTCTGGTGCCGGCCAAGGACGAGGCGGATAACCTTCCTGAGCTGGTGAAGCAGGTCCGGGAGGCGATGGTCGGCCAGCCCTACGCCGCCGAGCTGGTCATCGTCAACGACGGGTCC
>DATBCM010000026.1:0-2434 GCA_036270455.1 Gemmatimonadales bacterium
CCCCACGATGCGCTCGCCATCGGGGCCGCGGTGCGCGAGGGACAACGCCATCGCCGCCAGGCGGTCGGGGTGACGAAGGGGACTTCCCTTAAGGGAAACGACTCCGAAGATCCCGCACATCTACGGCGCGCCGGGCCGGCAGGGACCGTAGGCGGCGAACCGGGCGTCTTCCCCCAGCAGGGGCAGGTGCCCGTGGAGGGTCGAGCGGACGTCACGGTCCCCCGCGCGGGCGATGAAGACCGTGGGGAGCGGGCAGTGGGAGAGCAGGTCACGCCAGGCGTCGGCGGCGAGCAGCGGGGATCCGGGAACGGCGCGGAACGTGTCGACGTAGTCCGCGATGTAGGTACTCGTCAGCTCCTTGCCCGTGGCGGTGGCCAGCGGGATGGTCCGCCGGAGATAGAACGGGAGTGACGGGATGAAGGCCCCGACGCCCACTACCTGTGCGGGCGCGCCACTCGCGGCGGAGTGTGACAGCGCGGCCGCCACGGCATCGGAGACCGCGGCCGACGAACGGTCTTGCCCGACCGCCCGCAGCAACGTGCCCCCCACGACAGGAACGGCGACGACGATCACGGCATATGCGGCCGCTCCGAGGGACGGCGTATTCCGGCGCACCGCGAGCGCTACGGTGAGCCCCGAAGCCACCAGGACGAGACCCAGGACGAGTGCCGCCGTCGGCATCGCGGCCTTTTCGGCCGGCGTGAGCGAAATGGGCGCCGGGAACCAGACCGTGAGGGTGATGAGACCGAGCCCCAGCAGGAGGGCGACCCGGACGTACGCCTTCGCGCCCAGACCGATCCCCCGACGGGAGAGTCCGCGCCCGGCTGCCAGCGCGATGGCCGGCAGGAGCGGCAGGACGTAGTGAGGCAGCTTCGATTGGTTGAGTGAGAAGAAGATTAAGGGTCCGACGAGCCACGAAAGCAGGAACAAGGCATCCTGTGCCGCCGGATTCACCTGCCGGGCCTCCCACAGCCAGCGCCAGCGTCCGAGATGGCCAAGCTGCGCCAGCGCGGGCACGATCCACGGGAACGCGCCCACCAGCACGATGGGGATGTAGTACCAGAACGGCGCCGTGCGATGGAAGCCCTTGGTGGTGACCCGCTGAAAGGTCTCCCGCACGAATGCGTAGTTGGGGAACTCGGGATGGCGCGCGGTGACGACCAGAAACCAGGGCAGCGCGAGGAGGAGGAAGACCACCATCCCGCGCCACGCGAACACGCGCCCCAGCGGCTTTCCCGTCAGCAACACGTAGGGCAGGGTGGCGAGCAGCGGAACCAGGATGGCGACGGGGCCCTTCGTCAGGCCGCCGAGTCCGATCGCGGCCCACGCGAGGACGGGCCGGTCCTCCGCGAACGCGAGAATGGCCAGCGTCAGGAAGAAGGCGAGAGTACTGTCGAAAATGGTCTCCCGCGCGAACGCCAGGACCAGCGGCATGCTGGCGAGGGCTATCCCTGAGAGCCAGCCGGCCTCGGCTCCCCAGCGCTTGCGGGCCCACCAGACCACCAGAACGATGGACCCGAGGGTGAACAACAGGGCCGGGAGGCGGGCCGCCGCCTCGGTCGGTCCCAAACCCTCCATCGCGACGGCGGCCGCGGCGAAATAGAAGACCGGTTTGTCGAGGTACGGAAGGCCGTCCAGGTGCGGGACGATGAAGTCCCCCGACTGCACCATCTCACGCGCCACCTCGGCGTTCCGGCCCTCGTCTGGGTCCAGGAGCCGGTGCCCTCCGAGACTCCAGCCGAGGGCGATGGCGGCGACGAGCAGCAGCCCGGGGAGCCGTGAGAAGGGTCGGGGAGGGGGCACGGCGGTGAATCTAATGCAGCGGGTTGACTCCGCCGCCCTGCGGCGCGGGCATCTGACTCACGGTGATGGGGACCGACGCCGCGGGCGCGCCATCCACCGAGATGGCGAAGCGGTACGTGCCGGGGTGAGGGAACGGGACGTCGAAGACCAGAATGGCGGCGGCTTCGATGTCGGTCACCCCGGCCGGGGGCTCGGCAAAGTTGACGGTGCCGGACCCGCCGAGGATCTCGGTGTCCCGGTCGTCCACGAGCCGGATTTGCACCGGATGCTCTCCGATCTCGGTCCGTTTGCCCTTGAGGCGGAGCACCAGATGCAGCCGCGGGTGCATGGCTGGGAATTGCTGGACCCAAATGTGCTGGAAGATGCCGACCACCGAGATCTTGCCCGCCTGATCCACCAGTGCGTAGTCGGAGACCACCGCGAAGTCGACGTTCACGGTGCCTCAGGACACCTTGATCGAGTTGATCTTGTCGTTCTGCTTGATCTTGTTGACCACGTCCATCCCCTTCGTCACCTGGCCGAATACGGTATGGACGCCGTCGAGATGCCGCTGCGGCGCGTGACAGATGAAGAACTGGCTGCCGCCCGTGTCCTTCCCGGCGTGAGCCATCGACAGAGTCCCGGCGACGTG
>DATBCM010000027.1:0-2178 GCA_036270455.1 Gemmatimonadales bacterium
ATCGGCGGGGCGATCCTTATCGTCCCGGCGCTGGTGCTGATCCTCAAGGTGGACCAGCATACGGCGAACGGAACCTCGCTCGCCGCACTGCTCCTCCCGGTCGGACTCCTGGGTGCCCTCCAATATTATCGGCAGGGGAAGATGAACATCCCCTACGCCGTCATCATCGCCGCCGGGCTCTTCCTCGGGGCGTACTTCGGGGCACGCCTGGCAGTGGGGATGTCGGATGCGACGTTGCGGAAGGCATTCGGCGGGTTGCTGCTGCTGGTATCGGTGAAGCTGCTGCTGTTCTAGTCGCCGTCCCCGCGCGCGGCGGGCTCGAACACCCTGCCTGCGACGAAGAGCCGGTACAGCTCACCATCCAGCTGCCCCTGCGTCACTTCCTGCTTCATGATGTCGAGCGCCCGGTCCTGCGGCACGGCACGCTTGTACGGGCGGTCCTGCGCCGTGAGTGCGTCGAAGATGTCCGAGATGGTCATCATCCGCGTCTGAATCGGGATCGCCTCGCCCTGAATCTTCCTGGGGTAGCCCCGGCCGTCGAGCTTCTCGTGGTGGCCGTAGGCGATGTCCGGAATCCGCTTCAGCTCGCGGGTCCACGGAATCTCCTTCAGGAAGTTGAAGGTGTGCGTGACGTGGCTCTCGATCTCGAGCCGCTCGGCCTCGTCGAGTGATCCCTTGGGGATGGTGAGGTACCGCACTTCGTCCGGTGTGAGCAAGGGCTGGGGCGCGCCCGCGAGATCGGCGTAGGTCCGCCGCGCGAACACCGAGAGATCGTGCTTGCTCTGCTCCGGCAGGAGCGAGGGCTCGTTGGACTGGAGCACGACCTCGAGAAACCGGTCGAGGTCCTCCAGCGCCTTCCGCTGCTCGTCGTCCAGCTTCTCCTGAAACGACGCATAGCCCTTCTTGCCGTGCTCCTCCAGGAACTCGGCCCGCCGCTGCCAGAAATCCCGCTCCAGCGACCGGCGGACGAAGGCATGCCGCTGGCGGATCAGGTCCAGATCGGGAGGATAGAGCTTCTTGGCTTTGACCAGCACCTGCTCCCGGACCCCGACCTTGCCGAAGTCGTGCAGGAGCCCGGCGTAGCGAATCTCCCGGATCTGCTCCCGGGTGAAACGGATGGGCTTGTAGGGGCCGTCCGTGGCGCGGTCGACCACCGCGGCGAGGCTCACCGTGTAGTCGGCCACGCGGCCCGAGTGACCGAACGTCGTGGGATCCCGCTGCTCGATGGCCTGGACCGAGGCCCGGACGAACCCTTCGAACAGCCGCTCGATCTCCTGATAGAGCCGGCTGTTCTCGATGGCCACCGCGGCCTGCCCGGCGAGTGCGGTGACGAGCTCCACGGTCCGGCGGGAGTAGGGGACGACCTCACGCTCCACGTCCGCCGCCGTGCCCAGGACGGCGTCGACATCCCGCTTCCGGTTGATGAGCTGGAGGACGCCGATGCGCTGGTCGCGGTGGTCCTTCATGGGGATCACCAGCATCGACTTGGACCGGTACCCGTACCGCTCGTCGAAGGACCGGTTGATGGAATACTCGACGTCGGGGGGCAGGTAATAGGCGTCGTCGATCACGAGGGGGTCGCCCGTCACCGCCGTGTACCCCGCGAGACTCGAGCGGTCCATCGGGATGGTGAACTCGACGAAGGGCGCTTCCGGCTTCGAGAACGTCTGGGCCAGGGAGAACCGGAGGCGAGGCGTGCCGGAATCCGCGGCTTCCACCAGGTACAGGGACCCCGCGTCCGATTGGGTGATCCGTCGGGCCTGCGTCAGAATCAGCTCGAGCAGGCTCTTGAGATCGCGCTCGGTGCTCAGTGCGGTGCCGATCCGCGTCAGCTCGCCGATTTCCTGGGACCGTTGCTCCGCCAGCGCCATGGCGCGGGCCGTCTCCCCGCGCGCGGCGGCTTCCCGGAGGCCTGAGCGCACGGCGATCAGCAGCTGGCGCGGGCCGATGGGGTGCCGGACGAAGGCCGCCAGGAGCTCCGTGGCGAAGGGCTCGGGCACATCCGTCTCACCTTCCCGGCCCAGCGCGATGATGGCGCCCCCCGCATCGACGAAGCCCCGTTGCGCGTCGAGCGGGAAGATCGACCGGGAGCCGGCATCGAGCAGGAACACCGTGGGCCGGTCATCCACGTCGAGTCCCTGGGGGCCCGCGATGACGCGCGACTCGATCTGGGCACCC
>DATBCM010000028.1:0-1506 GCA_036270455.1 Gemmatimonadales bacterium
CCAGGGCGTGGAGGTGATTCTCTCCCGCCGGGTGACGAGGATCGACGCCGCCGGGAAGACCCTCACCGACGATCGCGGGGAGACCTACGCCTACGACACATTACTGCTCGCCACCGGCGGCGCCCCGCGCCGCCTGCCCGGCGCTCCCAACTCCATCATCTACTTCCGGACCCTCGACGACTACCGCACCCTGCATGCGGCGGCGGCCCCCGGGAAGCACTTCGTGGTCTTGGGGGGCGGCTTCATCGGTTCTGAGGTCGCGGCGGCCCTCAGGATGCAGGGAGCGGCCGTCACGATGGTTATCCCCGAAGCGGGCGTCGGCGCACGGGTGTTTCCGGCGCCGGTCTCCCAGAACCTGGTCGACTACTACCGGACGAAGGGCGTGACCGTCCGTACCGGGGAGGGCGTCGCGACGGTCACGGAGAGGACGGGGAAGTCCGTCGTGAAAACCACCACCGGATTCGAGCTGCCGGCCGACGGCGTCGTGGCGGGGTTGGGGATCATCCCTTCCATCGAGCTCGCGCAGGCCGCGGGCTTGAAGACCGACAACGGCATCCTGGTGGACGAATTCCTACGGACCTCCAACTCGTCGATCTACGCGGCTGGTGACGTCGCGAATTTCCCATCGAAGGCTTTGGGTCACCGCTCCCGGGTGGAACATGAGGACAACGCCAACGCGGCCGGCCGGCTGGCGGGCCGCAATCTCGCGGGCGCGAATGAACGCTATGACCATCTGCCGTTCTTTTACGGCGACTTGTTCGAGCTCGGATACGAAGCGGTGGGTGACCTGGACGCCCGGCTCGAGACGGTCAGCGACTGGAAGACCCCCTTCCGGGAGGGCGTGGTCTACTACCTCGCTGAGGGTAAACTCCGGGGCGTGCTGCTGTGGAACACCTGGGGCCAGGTCGACCACGCGCGGGCGCTCATCGCGGAACCGGGCCCCGTAACCGCCGCCGGCCTGATCGGACGCCTTCCGGTCGCGTGATCTAGAAGCGGTAGCCGATCGCCAGATTCAGGTGGTTTACCCGCTCCTCGCCGGTGAGATACGTCGTCCGGATCCGGCGGAACTCGAATGCCATCACGACCGGGCCCGGCGGGGTCCACTGCAGGTGCCCTTCGCACGCGAGGTTCTTGAGGCGCCCGCCCTTGGTCAGGTAGGTCGAATCTCCCACCGTGTAGACGTCCGCGTCCTTCGGGTCGTCGATCCCGCAGCCGACCCCGAACATCCAGTCCTTCATGGGACGTGCGTTGAACTGCCCCCATCCGCCGGTGGTGTGCACCGCGGCGCCGTCGACCACGAAATTCTGTCCCACCCCGCCCCCGCCAAGGCCGGCCAGGGCTTTGCCCGTGAACGCCTCGCCGACGAGCTCGAAGGGCCCGAACACGATGCGGGCGTCGGCGGTGAGCGCCTGGGACACCTGGATCGAATCGCCGGACAGGGAGTCCAGGTTCTTGAGCCAACCCTGGTGCGCGCCGATGGCGAATTCGCTCGGGTTGTCGGCGGAT
>DATBCM010000029.1:0-4453 GCA_036270455.1 Gemmatimonadales bacterium
TGCGGTCGAGGTAGTTGAGGAGATTGATCAGAGTGAGGAGCCCCAGGACGTACGCGGCGTACGTCCCGGGGCCCGACGCCTTCGACGTCCCGCGGTTACGCGCGTCCGCCAGTGGCGGCCTCCGCGCGGGCATCGCGCGACTTCTTCGCCTTCTCGTAGGCCTCCAGGAGGTCGGCCATCAGCGCGGCCCGGCGGTCATACAGGCGCTTCAGCGGCCGGGGCTGCCGCTTGGCCAGCGCGTAGGACGCGAGCAGCGGCAGGGCGACGGTGTTATCCGTGTAGCAGACCACCGTGCCGGGCAGCTTGTCGGGGTCGATTTTGCCCCAGCTCACGGCCTCGGCGGGCGTCGCCCCGGAGAGGCCACCCGTGTCCGGCCGCGCATCCGTGAGCTGGAGGAAGTAGTCGTGCCCCTTCTCGCTGATCCCCAGCACCTCCTGGATCTGCGGCTCGGTCTGCAGCACGAAGTTCTTGGGGCTCCCGCCCCCGGCGATCAGCACCCCGGAGGTCCCGTCTCCATCCTTCGCCGCGTAGACGATGGCCGCGGTCTCGTTGACGTCGGCGCTCACGTCATACCGCAGCTTGGACCCGGCGAGGGCCTGTTCCGCGACGTTCATACCGATGGACGAGTCACCGGGACTCGAGGTGTAGATCGGCACGCCACACTCATGCGCCACGCCCAGCACCGACTTCCGGGAGATGCCGAGCTTCCGTTCCCGCTCCAGGATGTACCCGCCCAGGAGATAGTGATACTCGGCGGTGCTCATTGAGCGCTGGAACTCGGGGCCTGCACTCACCTCCCGGATGTACGCGTCGGTCGACAGCAGGACTTCGTAGTCGAAGAAGATGTCGTAGATGCGGACCACACCCTCCTCGCGGAGCACGACGTCGTCGATGAAGGGCGTGCCCTGGTGCATGGCGAGCCCGAGGCCGAAATGGGAATCGTGGTAGAGATTCGCGCCGGTGGACACGATCCAGTCGATGAATCCCGCTTCGATCAGCGGGATGATGGTCGACATGCCGAGACCGGCCGGTGTCATGGCGCCGGTGAGGCTCATGCCCACGGTGCAATCGGGCGCCAGCATCTTCTCGACGAAGAGGCGGCAGCCTTCACGCATGCGGCCGGCGTTGTAGGCCAGGAAGGCGTTGTCGATCAACTCGGCCGCCGTCTCCTTGCCGGAGATGGGCTTCGGATCGATGCGCTGGCCACGGAGATATTGAGATCGAGTCATCGGGTTGATCGTCAGGGGTTGTTGGTGGAAGCCGCGTGTGCCGCGGTGCGGCGCTCGCGGGCCTTGGTGATCCAGCGGACGGCATCCGCCGGATCGTCGGTCAGGTGAATCAGGTTCAGGTCTTCAGTGGCGATCTTGCCTTCGCCGGCCACCCGGTCGCGGAGCCAATCGATCAGGCCGCCCCAGTACTTCGTGCCCATCAGGACCACTGGAAAGTGCTTGACCTTACCGGTCTGAATCAACGTCAGGGCCTCGAACAGCTCGTCCAGGGTGCCGAATCCGCCTGGGAAAACTACGAAGGCCGTCGAGTACTTCACGAACATCGTCTTGCGGACAAAGAAGTACCGGAAATTGATGGACCGCTCGACGTAGGGATTGAGGTGTTGTTCGAAGGGCAGCTCGATGTTGCACCCGATCGAGAGCCCCTTCCCCTCCTGGGCGCCCCGGTTGGCGGCCTCCATGACGCCGGGGCCACCGCCCGTGATGACGGGGAATCCCTCCGCGGCGAGCAGCTTCGCGGTATGAATGGCCTGCTGATACACGGCGTCATCAGTGCGCGTCCGGGCCGAGCCGAAGATCGTGACGGCGTTCCGGACGTCGTGCAGGGTGTCGAACCCCTCGACGAACTCCCCCATGATCCGGAGCACCCGCCAGGGGTCTGAGTGGGTGAACGACCGCCGCTCGTTGGCGGTGGGCGCCGCGAGGAGGCGTTCGTCCTCAGTGGTCGATTTGGGCGAGCTGCTCGATTGCTGCGACATGGTCTTCCTGGACGTTATAGAAGAAGGGAGAAAGCCGGACGTGCCCGGGGCGGGCGTCCGCGATGATCCGCGCCTGCGCGAGATGCCGGACGGCCGCGTGGGGGTCGGTGCTCGGGAGCATGACGATGGCGGAGCGGTCAGCCGGCGCGGAAGCCACCCGGGGAACCCAACCCCGCTCCCGGGCGCGGGCAATGAGATCCTCGGCCAGCGCCATGGACGCCTGCCGGATGGCCGGGATCCCGATCTCCTCGATGTAGTCGAGCCCGCCGAGCTGTGCGTGAACCGCGGCGAGCGCGGGCGTGCCGAGCTCGAACCGCCGGGCGTCGTCGTGCCGCGTGAGATGGCCGGGGTCGAACGCGAACTGGTCCTTGTGCCCGAACCAGCCGGCGAGGGTCGGTTCCAGGGAACGGGCCAGGGAGTCGCGCACGTAGAGGAAGACGACTCCCGGTCCTCCCAGCAGCCACTTCAGCCCTCCGGCGACGAGAAAGTCCACGTCGGCGTCGCGGACGTCCACCGGGAGTTGGCCGACGGAATGATAGGCGTCGATGAGGCAGCGCGCGCCCTGGGCGTGGGCCGCCCGGGCCACGGCGCGGATGTCCTGGATGGCGCCGGTCGTAAAGAACACGTGGGAGGTCGCGACCAGCGCTGTGCGGGAGTCGATGGCGCGGGCGATCGACTCGACCGGAACGGTGATCCCGTCCGGACTCTCCACCACCACGACCTCGACGCCGTCCGGGCGCCGGGCCAGCCACTGATAGGCGACGGTCGGGAAATCGAGCGACGTCACGACGACCTTGGGGCGGGAGCGGTAGTCGAGCGCGCTCGCCACCGTGCCCACCGCCGTCGAGATATTCGGGGCGAGGGCGATCTCCGAGTGGCTAGCGCCGATCAGCTTGCCGTAGCGGGTGCGGAGCTCCTGGAGTGCCTCCCACCACACGTCATACCAGGCCGACGCCCCCCGCTTTTCCCACCCGTCCAGGAATTCAGTAACTTTCCGCCGGGACCGTGTGCCCAGCGCCCCGAGCGAGCAGGTGTTCAGGTAGGTGGCGTCCGCGAAAACCGGGAATTCGCTGCGGTAGCGCGCCAGGGATGGAGTAGGCGAGTCGGGCCGCGCGGCGCGACCGCTGGCGAGCGTCATAGACCGGCAAATATACGAGGCGCATGCAGGCTCCCGCGAGTTGGTCCGCGTTTTACCTCCGCCTGACCGCGCGCGCCGTGCTTTCCCCCAGGCTCGCCGTGGATCTGCTCCGTCTCGCGTGGAGTTTCCGCGCCCGGGACTGGTTCCGCCGCTTCCCCTTTCTGCCGCTGCCGCCCCGCGAATACTTGAAGTGGCGAATGTTCACGGCGTATGGCGACGAGGACGCGGTCCCGCCCGTGGAAGACGTCGTCAACTTCGCCCGGTGGCGACGGGAGACGATGGGGCTATGAAGACCAACGGCGTCGAGAAGCAAACCGTAAACATCAAGCGACGGGCGATCGAGTTGGGGTTCTCAGTGGCGGGGATCGCGACCCTTGAGCCAACCGCCCACGGAGACTTCATCGACCGGTGGCTGGCCGCGGGGTATGGCGGCACGATGACGTACCTCCATCGTCAAGCCACGAAACGCAAAGATCCGCGGTCCATCCTCCCCCACGCCCGCTGCGCCGTCGTCACGCTGACCAACTACTACCACGGGCCCGCACCGGCAGCCCGCCCTCGCGTCGCCCAGTACGCCTGGTCCACCGACTACCACCTCGTGCTGGGGAAGCGACTCGAAGCCCTGGCCGCCGAGATCGGCCGGTTGGTCCCGGGGTCCACTTCGCGCGCGTACGTCGACGCCGGCCCCGTCCCCGAACGGGAGCTCGCGCAGCGCGCCGGACTCGGCTGGATCGGGAAGAACACCATGCTGATTCGTCCCGACCTTGGCTCCTTCACCTTCATCGGCGTGGTACTCACCGACGCGCTACTGGACCCCGATCTCCCGTTCTCGCTGGACCGCTGCGGCTCCTGCACCCGTTGTCTCGACGCCTGTCCCACGGACGCCTTCGTCGCGCCCCGGACCCTCGACGCCCGCCGCTGCATTTCGTACCTCACCATCGAGCGTCGCGGCGAGTTCACCGACGAAGAACGGGCGTTGACCGGCGATTGGCTGTTCGGGTGCGACGTCTGTCAGGACGTGTGCCCGTGGAATGAGCGCTTCGCGGTAGTCGCGAGCGACACGCACCTCGCCTCCCGCCCCGAGCTCGTCAGTCCGCCGCGGTCCAGTTTTCTGGAACTGGATGAGGACGCCTTCGCGGATCGGTACCGCGACACGCCGTTCTCGCGCCCCGGTCTCGTCGGCATGCGGCGCAATATGAAGGCGCTGCGATGATCATCGATGCGGAGCAGCTGCGCCGGCGGCTCGAGGAGGGGTTGCAGCAGGTCGATCCGCATCACCGCCTCCGAAACCGGCCCGTGAAATTTCGGCAGATCGACGCGCGCACCAT
>DATBCM010000030.1:0-2630 GCA_036270455.1 Gemmatimonadales bacterium
CGCCCCCACCGTGCCCCGGGCGTCGGCCACGCCGATGAGGACGGCGCCCAGCACCGCGAACGCGATGCCCCACCGCTCGCGCCGGGTGGGATGCTCGTTGAGCCAGAGGGCCGCGATGCCCCAGGCAAACACGGGCTTGAGCGAGACCAGCACCACCGAGCTCGCCACCGACGTGTACTGGAGTGACGCGATCCAGGTCCAGAAGTGGGCCGCGAGGGCGATGCCGGAGAGCGCCATGAGCGTCAGCGACTGGCCAATGGGATTCCCTGGAGCGGCTGACCCCGGGCCGGCGGCCCGAGGTTCCCGGGACTCCCTCAACGCGCCCACCCCGGTGACCGGCAGGACCAGGGCCAGCCGCCAGAAGGCGATGGCGAGCGCCGGAGCCGTCGCAAGCCGAATCACGGGGCCCGCGTAGGTCGTCGCCAGGACGGCGATGATGAGAACGATCAGGGGAGACATGGCGGACGGAATCTAGCGTTAGATTGTGCCTCCAATGCGAGCCCTGAGACTCCTTTCGACACTTAGCCTCTTCGCGACTTGGCGTCTTAGCGCGCAGGCCGCTTCTCCGTATCTCCCAATGTCCCACTGGGCCACCCCGTACATCGAGCATCTGATCACCCGGGGCGTCGTCGTTGATCCCACGCCCCTCACGCGCCCCTGGCGGGAAGCCGTGATTGTCCAGGCGCTGAAAGACGCGGACACGACCGCGATGACCGGCGCGGAGCGGGAGGAGGTTCTCCGGATCGTCGCGGCGCTGGACGAGCGAGAGTCGGGGCCGCGGGTGCGAGTAGACCTGGACGTCGGAGTGGCGGCGGCACGCTTCTCCCGGCGCGACCCCCTCCGGGCCGATTCGACGGGCCACGGCACCGTCAATGGCGGCGCCAGTCTCGACTTTCGCTTTGGACCCATCGTCGCGGTGACGCACCCCGAGCTGGACACGCGCCTCAAGTACGACCCCGACTGGTATGGCCGCAAGAATCGCGTGATCGCGGGCCGCACCGACGAGGCGTACCTCTCGGCCCAATGGCGCTACGGTGAGGTCCTTTTCGGCTCACTCGACCGCAACTGGGGACCCGCCGCGACCCAGGGTCTCCTGCTTTCCCCCAATCCCTACAGTCTCACGCATCTCGCGGTGAACGTCGGGACATCCGGATTTCAGCTGCAGGCGTGGGTGACGCAGCTGAATGACTTCACCGATTCGGCCGGATCGCCCATTCACCGGTACATGGTTCAGCACCGGCTCTGGGTGAAGATCCCGGCCGGGTGGACCGTCGCCGCGTGGGAAGGCTCGGTAACGTCGGGCAATGGCCGCACGCTCGAGCCGTGGTTCGCGAACCTGATGGACCTTGGGTATCTCGAACAGGTGAACACCAATACCAACGTCAACAGCTTCCTGGGACTCGACTTTCAGCGCCGGGGCCGGACCTCGCTGTTCGGTCAGGTGCTGCTCGACGACATCCAGGTCGACAAGAGCACGGCGGCCGACAAGAAGCCGTCGTCGTACGGGCTGACGCTGGGCGCGCAGGGGTCGGCCGGCGGTGCGGCGTGGACCGCCTTCTATACGCGCGTGGCCAACCTCACGTATAGAAATGAAGACAACACGATGGTCCCCCTCTGGTTCGGCCTCGGCACCGGCCGCAACTACGACGACTACGACCAGCTGACCCTGAAAGCCTCCCTGTTGACGGGTCCGGGCGTGATGATCGAGCCCGAGTTGACCCTGCTGCGCCAGGGCGAAGGGGACCCCCGTCTCCCCCACCCCCTGGTCTCGGCATACCCCACGACGGCGGTCATCTTTCAGGGCATCGTGGAGCGCACGTTCCGCGTCGCGCTGGGCGCGCGCGCCGACGGCGCCCACTTCGGCATCAGCGGCAATGCGGGTCTCCACTTCGTCCACAACGAGGCTCATGTGAGTGGTGTGAACGGCACGCGCTTCGTGGGGCAGATCGCCATCACGTACCGGTTTGGCGGGGAGACCGTACTCCCGTGACCACCCCGCGCCCCTCCGGCGCCGAGCCGCGCCTGACGCGCGAGCGCTTGGAGTCCCTTCTTCTCCGCATGGCGCAGCGGCGCATCGTGGTCGTGGGCGACGCGATCCTCGACATCTATCTCGCGGGAGACGCGGAGCGGATCTCCCCCGAAGCGCCGGTGCCCGTGGTCACCGTCGAACGCCGCCGGCATGCGCTCGGTGGCGCCGCAAACGTGGCCGCGAACGTCGCGGCGATCGGCGCCGAAGGCCGGCTGGTGGCGGTGCTGGGTGACGATCAGCGGGGGGACAGCTTGCGCTCCGAGCTTGCGACGGCCCGGCTGCCTGATGAGTACTTGGTGGTCGCGCCGGCGCGCCCCACGACGTCCAAGACCCGCGTGATGGCGCGCGGGCAGCAGCTGGTGCGCATCGACGAAGAAGTGGATGACCCCATCTCCCAGAAGACCATGGAGCAGGTCTTCGCCAAGCTCGAGCACGGCATGGCCGACGCCGACGCCCTGCTCATCGAGGACTACAACAAGGGGGCGCTCACACCGCAGGTCATCGACCGGGCCATGAACCTGGCGAGGAAACGGGGCGTGCCGGTGGTGGTGGATCCCAAGTTCAAGAACTTTTTCGGGTACAAGGGCGCCACGGTGTTCAA
>DATBCM010000031.1:0-2954 GCA_036270455.1 Gemmatimonadales bacterium
CTCAATGCGCGGGACGCGATGCGGGATCAAGCCTCAGGGCAGGTCACCATCGCGGCGGGACGGGAGACCGTCGAGCGGGATCCCCACTGGCCCGATACGGCCCCTGGCTCCTACGTCCGGATCTCCGTGACCGACACCGGCGTGGGGATGGACGCGACGACGGTCGAGCGGGTGCTCGAGCCGTTCTTCAGCACCAAGCCGATGCATCAGGCCGCCGGGCTGGGCCTCGCCGCCGTCTACGGCGTCATCCGGGACCACCACGGCGCGATCCGCATCGCCAGCGCGCTCGGCCGCGGCACCACCGTGGATCTCCTCATCCCCCGCAGCACCGCTCCCGAGCCCGAGCCGGCGCGGCCGACCCCGGCGGCCGCCGCGCCGGCGGCGCCGGGAATGGTGATTCTGGTGGTGGACGACGAAGCCATTGTGCGGTCATCGCTGAAGCGGGCCCTCACCCGCTTCGGCCATCAGGTGCTCGAGGCCGAGGATGGCCCGACGGCCCTGAGCGCGCTCCAGGCCGCCCGGCCTCCGGTCAATCTCGTGATTCTCGATCTGGTGCTGCCGGGAGGGGGAGCGGGGATCCTCGAGCTGCTCAAGGCCACCCAGCCCACGGTCAAAGTGCTCGTGTCCTCAGGCTATTCGCCGGATCACGAGGTGGTGAAAGGGATCGAGAACCGGGCTGACGGGTTTCTACAGAAACCGTTCGAGATCGGGGACCTGCGAAAGGCGATTGCGAAGTTCCAGTAGGCTAGGCGCAGGCGGACGAGCGGTGAGATCCTCCGTCCGCTGCAGTGCGCGGCCAATGCAAGCTGGTAATCGATAGTGGGGCGTACTGACGCGGACTCCGGACCCCACCACTCGTCCGCCTGCTCAGCGTGCTTTTGCGACCTCACCCCCAGACGCAACCATGCCCATGAGCTGCGAGTGATGGAGCACCTGGTCGTTCCCCACCACCGAGCCTGAGATCGTGCAGTCGGCCACGCGCACGCGGCGGCCCACGATGCTGTTCTCGAGGGTCGAGCGCTCGACGAGGCTCCCGGTTCCCAGGGACACGTTGGGCCCGATGACCGAATCCTTGAGCGTCACGCCGTCTTCGATGTACACGGGGTCCCGGATGGTGACGCCCGCCGGAATCTCAGGCTTCCGGGCCCGGCCGGTCTTCAGCACGTGGGCGTTGGTCTCGAGCAGCGTATCCACCTTCCCGCAGTCGTACCAGCCCTGCACCTCGGCGGTCAGGATCCTCTTGCCCCGGTCCACCATGTACTGAAACGCATCGGTGAGATAGAACTCGCCCTTGTTGGCGGGACTCGCGAGCACCTGCGCGATCCCGTCGAAGAGCGTTTTCCAATCCCGGATGTAGTAGAGCCCGATGTTCGCGAGCTTCGACACCGGGGTATCGGGCTTCTCGACGATCTTCGTCATGAAGCCCTGGGCGTCATGCACGACGACGCCGAAACGCTGGTAGTCCTCGACTTCCTTGGCCCAGATGATCCCGTCGGCGTCGGTCCGCGTGATCAGGGAGAGGTCGGCGTCGAAGAGCGTGTCGACGAAGATGATGAGCACCGGGCCGTCCACGTAGCCCCGGGCCAGGTTGATCGCCCCCGCGGTGCCATCCAGCGTCTTTTGCTCCACGAACTTTGCCCGCACGTCGTACTTCTGGACGACGTACTTCTCGACCGCCTCCTTCAGATGCCCGGTGATCACGATCAACTCTTCGACGTCCAGCCCCGCATTCTTGATCAGGTCCATCACGTAGTCCATCACCGGCCGGCCCGCGACTTCCACGAGGGGCTTGGGGACGATCTTGGTGAGGGGCAGCAGACGGGTGCCCTTTCCCGCGAGTGGGACGATGACTTTCATCAGGCGCGCCCATACCGGTCCTGCAGCCGGACCACGTCGTCGATTTCGGGCGTGGAGACTTCGAGCAGGTCGGTGGCCACGACGGCCTCGAACTGATGGATCAGGGGCGGCTCGATGTGAAACGACTCCCCCGGCTTCATCCGCCGCTCCACCAGCGTGTCGCCCGGCTTGGTGCGGAGGATGATCTCGCCCGTGAGCACGTGAATGGTTTCGTCCTTCTGCTTGTGGTACTGCAGGGACAGGACCTGACCCGGATCGATGTGGAGGACCTTTCCGACGTAGCGGTCGGTCCGGGCCCAGATCAGCTCATGCCCCCAGGGCTTTTCCACGCGGTACGGCACGTCGCTCACGACAGCTCCTCGGACAAGCGCAGCGTCAATGAAGAAGGATAGGTCACGCACGCGGTGACGCAGAGCCCGCACCCCACACATCCCTCGGGTTTCAGCACTGGATGTCCACCGGCATCGAGCCCCAAGGCCCGCTCACCGACCGGACAGGCCCGCGCGCACACCCCGCACGCGCTGCCATGAAAGGTGATGCACCGCTCCGGATCGAGCGACAACCGGCCCAGGTGAATGCCGGCCCAGCCGTCGGCCGGTATCTGGAGCGCCGTCGTGGGACACGCCGCAGCGCAGGGCATGTCGGCGCACGCGACGCACGCCCGCCGCGACGGCTCGAGGGCCGGCGTTCCCGCCGCCAACCCCTCACCGGGCGGGAGCTTGGTGATCGCATGGACGGGACAGACATCGATGCAGGCACCGCACCGCGTGCATGCGGCGAGAAACGCCAGCTCCGGCCCCGCGCCTGGAGGACGAAAATAACGCGTCCCGGCAACCCGGCGCTCAGTTCGCGCGGTTACCTCTCGGGCCAGTTTTGCGAAGGTCTCGCGGAAGAAGGCCCGACGCTCGGGCTGGTCCAGGGCTAGAAACTCGGCGCCAGGGACACGGACCACCGGAACTTCGTGCTCCCCGGGGTGGGCCGGACATCGGCGGCGTGGTCGAACCGGTTCACCAGGAACGGCACCTCGAACCGCGTGGTCCACGCCAGCTGCCGGATGGCGGATTGGAAGACGAGCCCCACCCCGGCGTCCCACAGGG
>DATBCM010000032.1:0-2972 GCA_036270455.1 Gemmatimonadales bacterium
TGATTGATACACTCGATGACCGCGACACGGGCCAACACCGCCGCATCAGCGCCCTGACTCAGCACCACACCCCGGCGGACCAGCCACTCTGTGTAGATCGACTCCGGATGCAGGCGCCGCGCCACGCCATACGCCAGCACGCTGGTGAGCATGAGAGGTAGAATCAGCCCGTAGTCGCCGGTCATCTCGAACACCATCATGATCGCGGTGAGCGGCGCATGCGTCGCTCCGGCCACGAGCCCCGCCATCCCCACCACCGCGAGCGCGCTCGGGCTCTCGCTGGTCATGGGAAACACGTGCTGGCTGGCGATCCCGTATGCCGCGCCGAGGGTGGCGCCGATGTAGAGGGCCGGCGTGAAGACGCCGCCGACGCCGCCCGCCCCGAAGGTCGCGGCGGTGGCGATCAACTTTGCGGCCGTGAGTGCCAGGAGGAAAAAGGCGGTCCGGCCCATCATGACACTCAGATCGAGACTCTGGTGACCATGTCCCCAGAGGTCGGCGCGAAACGCGAGGTCGAGTCCGCCGACGATCAGCGCCCCGGCCGCGACCCGCATCCAGGGGTGGGACAGACGCGCAAACAGGTCCTGTGCCTTCCACACGCCCCGTGAGTAGAGGACGGAAACGCAGCCGCACAGCACGCCCAGGCCGGCGTAGAGCAAGAGCTCCCACGCCGACCCGATAGAGAAGGCGGTCGGAAGCGCCAGCACCGGGTGGTCGCCGAACGCGGCCCGGCCCACCACGCTCGCGATGATGCTGGCCACGACGAAGGGCGCGAGCGCCATGCCCCCGGCGGCTCCGAGAATCTTCTCGATGCCGAATACCACGCCGGCGATCGGCGCGTTGAACGCCGCCGAGATCCCGGCTGCAGCCCCGCACCCGACCAGGGTCCGGAGGCGGTTGGGACTGGCCTTCAGCCACCGCCCGATGCGCGAGCCCGTCGCGGCGCCCAGCACGACGACCGGGCCCTCGGCGCCCACCGATCCGCCGGTGCCGATCACCAGGCCGGCGGCGAGGGTCTTGGCCAGCACGGGCCGAAACCCGATCACTCCGCCCTTCACTGTGACGCGATACATCACGTCCGGGATGTTCTCGCCCACGGAGCCGCGGGCGCCCCAGCGTACCAACGCCCGGCACGCGACGAGGCCGAGCGCGACGAAGAGCGGGATGAGCAGGAAGGCGGGAACCGGGAGGTGGATGGCGCCACGGAGTACCAGGCGCTGAATGACATCGATCGCGTAGTAGAACCCCAGGACCGCGAGCCCCGCCGCCGCCCCGATGACTACGGCGAGTGTGAGGACCTGTGCCTGCTCGTCGCCTCCGACTAGCGCGAGCGCCCGGGAAATGGCGCGGGGCGCCAGGTTCAGTAAGGAGGGTTGGTCGGGTTCGCCGGGCACCTGGCAATGAAACGGGCTTTGGGGGTGCCCGGCAAGGCCGCCTAATCCGTGCCGAGTTCCACGAGAGAGGCTTTCAATGCGTAACGCACGAGCCCCGCGACGGTGCGGATCCCGAGGCGTCGCATGAGCTCCGCGCGATGCGCTTCCACGGTCTTCCCACTCACCTGCAGCCGCGCCGCGATCTCCCGCGTGGCGAGTCCCCCGGCGATCAGCCGCAGGACTTCCACCTGGCGGGGGCTGAGCTTCCGAAGCGGTGCTCGGGTGGTCACCACTTTCTCCACCGCCTCCGGCAGCCCGCGCAAGTCGCTCTTTACCAGGAAATCAGCCGCCCCGGCATGGAGATACCGGCTCACCGGTTCCTCCATGGTGCGGCTCAGGATGATCACGGGCGGGTGAAGATCGATGGTGCGGATTCCGTCGAAGGCGTCGCGGCCGGTACGCGCCGGGGGGTTGAATCCGAGCACGATTACGTCGGGAGTCTGCGCTTCGCCGAAGGGCGGCTCCTTTCGCAGATAGGCAATCGCTTCCCGCGCGTCGGTCAGGGTGTGGATGCGATTCCCGTTGGCTCCATCTTGCAGTGCTTCCTGGACCAGGCGTGCATCGTTGGACTGGTCATCAATGATCAGAATCGCGGTCGTGGGTGTCGAGTTCGGCATTCTTCGTCATTCTACCCACGCCCTCCTGTTTTGTCGCGGCGCGTGCGAGCAACATCGCCCGTTCCGAGGCGTTGCTCGTGAGCGACGCCGCCCGCTCGAATTCTGCTCGCGCTTCATCGAAGCGCCCGAGGCGACGCAAGAAATCACCGACCACGCTGGGCAGCAGGTGATAGCGCGCCAGTGCGGGATCGTGACGCAGTGGCGCCGCGATCTCGAGCCCAGAGGCGGGGCCGAACGCCATGCCATAGGCCACCGCGCGATTGAGCTCGACGATGGGTGAGGGCATGAGCTGGGCCAGGGCATCGTAGAGGGCAGTGATGCGGGTCCAGTCGGTGTCCTCAGGCGCCGCCGCGCGGGCATGACACGCGGCGATCGCGGCCTGGAGCGTATAGGGGCCCAGCGCGCCCCCCAGCTCCGCCCGCTCGAGCGAGGCAAGCCCATGTTGAATCAGCGCCCGGTCCCAGCGGCTCCGGTCCTGATCCAACAGCAGAACGGGGCTGCCATCCGCGTCCACCCGTGCCTTGAGGCGTGACGCCTGAATTTCCATCAGCGCCACGAGCCCGTGAACCTCTGGGTCCTGCGGGGCCAGCTCGGCAAGTACCCGGCCGAGGCGCATGGCATCCTCGCAGAGCGCGGGCCGGACCCAGTCCTCCCCCGCTGTGGCGGAGTACCCCTCGTTGAAAATGAGATAGAGGACTTCCAGCACGGATGCGATGCGAGCATCCCGGTCTTCGCCCCGCGGCGACTCGAAGGGCACACGGGCTTCTTTGAGCGTCCTTTTCGCACGGACGATGCGCTGGGCGATGGTCGGCGTCGGCAGCAGGAATCCGCGGGCGATCTCCTCGGTGGTGAGACCACCCAGAAGCCGGAGCGTCAGGGCCACCCGGGCCTCCGGGGCCAGCACCGGGTGACAGGAGATGAA
>DATBCM010000033.1:0-2085 GCA_036270455.1 Gemmatimonadales bacterium
CGCGGGCTTCCCTTCCCCGACGATCCCCAGGAACAGCTCTGGGGTGCCATCGAGGCGGTCTTCAAGAGCTGGCACACGCGCCGGGCCATCGATTACCGCAAGGTCCACAACATCCCCGACGACCTCGGCACCGCCGTCAACGTCGTGGCGATGGTGTACGGCAACATGGGGGACGACTGCGGAACCGGCGTCGCCTTCACGCGGAACTGCAGCACGGGCGAAAACGTCCTGAACGGCGACTACCTCACCAACGCGCAGGGCGAAGACGTCGTGTCAGGCGCCAGGACGCCCGAGTCGATCGTCAAGATGAAGCGCGGCAAGCTCGCCCGGGTGTACAAAGAGCTGGAACGCATCGCGGAGAAGCTCGAACATCACTTCAAGGACGTGCAGGACATCGAATTCACGTTCGAGCATGGCAAGCTGTACATGCTCCAGACCCGGCGCGCCCAGCGGACGGGAATGGCCGCGGTCCGGGTCGCGGTGGAGATGGTGGAGGAGAAGCGGATCTCCGAGGATGAAGCGGTCCAGCGGGTGCCTCCGCAGGACCTGGACCAGCTCTTCCATCCCATGGTGGACCCGAAGGCCGTTGTCACCGTCGTCGCCAAGGGGCTGCCGGCGTCGCCGGGCGCCGCCATCGGAGAGGTCGTGTTCGACGCGGACGAGGCCGAGGCGCTGGCCAAGAAGGGCCACAAGGTCATTCTGGTCAGACCCGAGACCTCGCCTGAGGACTTTCATGGCATCGTGGCCGCCCAGGCGGTCCTGACGGCGCGTGGTGGCATGACCAGCCACGCCGCCGTCGTGGCGCGCGGCATGGGCAAGACCTGCGTCGTCGGCGCCAAGGAGCTCGACGTCCAGCCCGCGGCCGGCCGCTTCAGCGCCAATGGCAAGACGGTGAAGAAGGGGCAGATCGTCACCGTGGACGGCACTTCCGGGCGTGTCATCCTCGGCGCCGCCAAGGTCGTGGCCCCCAAGGCCGGGAAGCACTACCACGTCCTGATGCAGTGGGCCGATGCCCGGCGCCGCCTGCGGGTCCGCACCAACGCCGATACACCGGCCGACGCCAAGCGTGCGCGGGAGTTCGGCGCCGAGGGGATCGGGCTGTGCCGGACCGAGCACATGTTTTTCGAGGGGCATCGCATCACCGCGATGCGGGAGATGATCGTCGCGACCGACGAGACGGGCCGCCGCAAGGCGCTCGCCAAGCTGCTGCCCATGCAGCGGTCGGACTTCGAGGGAATCTTCGAGGCCATGGCGGGGCTTCCCGTCACGATCCGGTTGCTCGATCCCCCGCTCCACGAGTTCCTGCCCCACACCAAGGCGGAGATCGCCGAGCTGGCCAAGGCGATGAAGATGCCCGCGGCGCGACTGGCGCGGATCGTGGCCAACCTGGTCGAGGCGAACCCCATGCTCGGCCACCGCGGGTGCCGGCTGGGCATCACCTACCCGGAGATCACCGAGATGCAGGCGCGGGCCATTTTCGAGGCCGCCTGCAAGGTGGTCGCCCGTGGGAGGCAGGTCTACGCCGAGGTCATGGTGCCCCTGGTGGCGACGGCGGAGGAGCTGATCCGGCAGGAGGCGATCATTCGCCGGGTCGCCCAGGAAGTGTTCCAGGCCGAGGGGCGGGCCGTGCACTACCTGGTGGGCACGATGATCGAGCTGCCGCGAGCGGCCCTCACCGCGGACGAGATCGCCAAGTCGGCTGAGTTCTTTTCGTTCGGGACCAATGACCTGACGCAGACCACGTTCGGCTTGTCACGGGACGATGCCGGCCGGTTCCTGCCTTTTTACGTGGACCGCGGGATCCTGCCCGCCGATCCCTTTCAGGTGCTGGACCAGGACGGCGTGGGCAAGCTCATCCAGATGGCGGTCAAGCTGGGACGGGGGACGCGGAGTGACTTGAAGATCGGGATCTGCGGGGAACACGGGGGCGAGCCCAGCTCGGTGAAGTTCTGCCATCACGTCGGCATGAACTACGTGAGCTGCTAGCCCTTCCGGGTCCCGATCGCCCGCCTCGCCGCAGCCCAGGCGGCCCTCGAGGAGGCTGGCGTGATCAACCGGACGAAGGCAACCGTCTAGGTCGCCCAG
>DATBCM010000034.1:0-2255 GCA_036270455.1 Gemmatimonadales bacterium
CCGGGATTTCCCGGTCTCCCACCAGATTCTCGGGGCACGCCAGCTGATCCGGGAAGACCGCCGCTGAGAGGTCCTCCGCCTCCATGCGCTGCAGCGGTGTCGGCACCTTCTTGCCGCCGCGGGCCCGGAGCACCGCCAGAGCTCGTGTGGCATTCCAGCGCCAGCGGCTCTGAAACACCGGGGCGTCGAGCAGGGCCTGCACCAGGAGCTCCCGGGCGGTGCCCGAGTTCAGATAGTGGAAGACGTCGCCCAGCGCGAAGGAGTGATGGGGGCCGAGGGAGATGATGATGGCGTCGTCGGTGGCGGCGGCCTGGAGCTCGAAGTTGAAGGACCGGCAGAAGCGTTTCCGGAGGGCCAGTCCCCACGCCTTGTTCACCCGGGCACCGAAGGGCGCGTGCAGGACCAGCTGCATCCCGCCCGCTTCGTCGAAGAACCGCTCCAGGATCAAGGTCTCCTGTGTCGGCAGGGACCCCAGGACTTTCTGGCTCGCTGCGAGGTACTCGACCAGCTGGCGCGCGGCCGGCTCGGCGAGTCCCGTCTCGGCCATGGTCCACTGGGTCGCGGCGTCGATGTCACCAAGGTGCGCTTCGAGATCGACCCGGTAGCGTGACACCTCTTCCGACAGCTCGATGGTGCGCGCCGGGGCTTCGCCGAGCCAGAACGGAATCGTGGGGGGCTGTCCCTTCGCGTCCGCCACACGGACCTGCCCCGACTCCACACGGAGAATGAGGTAGGACGCGTTGCCGAGCTGGAAGACGTCCCCCGGGGAGCTCTCGATCGCAAAATCTTCGTTGAGGGTGCCGACGAACGTCTCCGTCGGCTCCAGAATCACGCGATAGTCGCCGATGTCCGGAATCGCCCCACCTGACGTAATCGCGGCGAGGCGCGCGCCGCGCCGGCCCCGCAGGCGGGCATGCACGCCATCGCGGTGGAGATGCGCGCCCCGGCGGCCCCGGCGCGTGGTGTAGCCATCGGCCAGCGTGAGCACCACCGAGTCGTACTCTTCCCGGGTCAGATTCCGGTACGGATAGGCCCGACGGAACCACTCGAAGAGCGCGCCCTCGTCCCACTCCTCACAGGCGACGGCCGCCACGATCTGCTGGGCCAGAATGTCCAGGGGCTTCTCAGGGATGATCAGCCGGTCGAGCTTGCCTGCCCGCACCGCTCTCAAGAGTGCCGCGCACTCAGCCAGGTCATCCCGCGACAGGGGGAACAGCCGGCCCTTGGGAATGGCCTTGAGATGATGCCCCGAGCGGCCCACGCGCTGGAGCAGCGTCGCGATGGACCGGGTGGAGGCGATCTGGCAGACCAGATCCACCGTCCCGATGTCGATCCCCAGCTCGAGCGACGCCGTGGCCACCAGCGCCTTCAGCTCGCCGGCCTTCAGCCGGCGCTCGGCGTCCATCCGGGTCTCCTTGGACAGGCTCCCGTGATGGCTGGTCACCGCGTCCTCGCCCAGCCGCTCCGACAAATGCATCGCCAGCCGCTCGGCCATCCGCCGGGTGTTCACGAAGATCAGCGTCGTCCGGTGCTCCGAGACCAGTTGCGTCAGCCGCTCGTGGATCTCACCCCACACCTCACCGGACATCACCGCTTCGAGGGGCGAGGACGTGAGCTCCACGGCCAGGTCGATCTCGCGCGCGTGACCGGCGTCGATGATGTCGGGAAGTGGCCTCCCCGAGCCCACCAGGAATTGGCCGATCTCCTCGATCGGCTTCTGCGTGGCCGAAAGACCGATGCGCTGCAGGGGACGTCCGGTGAGCGCCGCGAGACGCTCGAGCGACAGCGCCAGATGACTCCCCCGCTTGTCGCGGGCCAGCGCGTGGATCTCGTCCACGATCACGGTGCGCACGGTCCGCAGCATCCCGCGCGCCTTCTCCGAGGTGAGGAGCAGGTACAGCGATTCGGGAGTCGTCACGAGGATGTGGGGCGGCTCCCTGAGCATCGCCTGCCGCTCGGCCTGCGGCGTATCCCCGGTGCGGACCAGCGTCCGGAGCGTCACCTCCGGGAGTCCCATCTCGAGGGCCGTGCGGCTGATCTCGAGGAGGGGTTCACTCAGGTTTTTCTGGACGTCGTTCGAGAGCGCCTTGAGCGGTGAGACGTAGATGACCTGGATCTGACGGTCCAGCGTCCCGTCGACGCCCTGCTGGAGGAGCGAGTCGATGGACGACAGGAACGCGGCGAAGGTCTTTCCGGAACCGGTGGGCGCGGCGATCAGGACGTCGCGCCCCGCTTGAATGGCGGGCCAGGCGCGG
>DATBCM010000035.1:0-9222 GCA_036270455.1 Gemmatimonadales bacterium
GTCCGGCGAAAAGCGCGGGGTGTTGTCGGCGCCCGCGTTGGCCGCCGTGAGATTCTTGAGGCCGGACCCGTCGGGGTTCATCAGGTAGACGTCGACGTTCGTGTTGTCCGCGACGATCGAGTCGGCGTGGATCGCCACCGCGATCTCCTTCCCGTCGGGTGACATCGCGACGTCGCCGTCCCCGGAGGTGGCGATCGTCGGCGCGTCCTTGTCGATGGGCGTGAGATCCCGGGCCGTTCCGGTCGCGAGATCGACGCTGAAGACGTGCTGCCGCATCCCGGCCCGCCAGTCGACCCAGTGACGGTAGAACACGCTGGTCCAGAGCCGGGCGTCCGTGGGGTACGGCCCGTTGCGCCGGTCGATCTCCTGCTCCTTGGGCCACTTGATGTCGCTCACCACCAGGAATCCCTTGCCGTCGGGCATCCAGTACATCTCCCCCACACCGTCGGGGAGATCGGACACCCGGCGCGCCGTGCCCCCCGCCGCGGGAACTACCCACACCTGAGGCCCGTGCTCCCGCCCCGAGAGAAACGCGATGGTCTGCCCGTCCGGAGACCAGCGCGGCGAACGGTCCGAGCCGGCCCCCTGCAAGAGCTCCTTCGTCACGCCCAGGGGGACACTGGCGAGCCAGAGCCGGGAGGTCGACTTGTTGTCCTGGAGACTGACGGTGCCCACCGTGTAGACCACCCATTTCCCGTCGGGCGAAACTTGCGCATCCCCCACGTTCTTCAGCGCGAGGTAGTCGTCGACGGTGATGGCTCGTTTTTGGGCACAGAGCGCGGGAAGTGGGAAGAGGGAAGCGGGAAGCGTGAGCACACCGAGCAGAATCGCGGATCTCATGGAGTCTCCAATGAAGAACTAACCGCCTAACCGTCTAACCGCCTAGTAGTCCGGGTGGGTGATAATTGCGCGAACCAAATCGTCGAAAAGCTTGGAATCCGCGGTGACATTCCCGGCGGCGTCGCTATGAACGTTCCACGAACAGAGCTCGTTCAGCGCGGTCGCCTCCTCATAGGTCAGGTGCACCACGAAGTCCGAACCTTTGGGCAAGGCAGCGTCCAAGACCCGCTTGAGGACGTAGGGAAGATGCTTGGCGCCGAGACATGCGTCCTTCTGCGCCCGGGTAATGACGAGATCCATGTCCCTTGCTTTGCGGATGAGGACGCGAAATCTTCTCCCCCCCGTCCCATCCCGCAACCGGAGAAGGCTCGATGCCGCGGACCGAATTCCTCGCCACCGGTTTCCACGTGCCGGCAAAGGTCGTCACCAACGACGACCTGTCCCGGATCATGGACACCTCGGACGAGTGGATCCTTCAGCGCTCCGGCATCAAGACCCGCTACTGGGTGTCCCCCGGTGAGACGGGTGTGGGGCTCGCCGCCGAAGCGTCCCGCCGGGCCCTCGCGGCCGCGGGCATGACGCCCCAGGACCTGGACTGCATCGTCTACTGCACTTGCACCCCGGACCACTTCGAGCCCGGCAACGGCGTCTTCCTGCAGCGGGAGCTCGGCATCGCCGACATCCCCGCGGTCGACGTGCGCAATCAGTGTTCGGGGTTCATCTACGGCCTCTCCATCGCGGACGCCTGGATCCGCATCGGCCAATACCGCCGGATCCTCCTCGTCGGGGCCGAGGTCCATTCACGGGGCCTCGACAAGACCACGCGGGGCCGGGACACCGCGGTGCTCTTTGGCGACGGGGCGGGCGCCGTCATCCTGGGTCCCACCGACGATCCGGGCCGCGGCGTACTCTCCACCCACCTGTACTCGGATGGGCGTCACGCCGAGAAGCTGTGGGTGGATGGTCCCGGCCTGGCGCACGACCCCTACGTCTCCGTGGAGATGATCGAGCAGGGATTGCATCGCGCGGTGATGGAGGGGCGGGAGGTCTTCAAGTTCGCATCGGTCAAGATGCCGGAGTCCGTCGCGGCCGCCCTCTCCGCCAACGGCCTCACGACCAAGGACATCACGCTCCTCGTCCCGCACCAGGCCAACCTCCGGATCATCGAGATGGTGCGGCAGGCGTCGGGGCTCAGCGAGGCCCAGGTCTTCGCCAACATCCAGAAGTACGGCAATACGACGGCCGCTTCGATTCCCATCGCGCTCCACGAAGCGCTGGGGGAAAAGAAGCTGCAGCGGGGAGACCTCCTGGTGCTGACGGCGTTTGGGTCGGGGTTTACGTGGGGGAGTGCGGCGATACGCTGGTAAGGGCTCAGGCGTCGGGGTCGTTTTTCAACTCCTCCAGGCGTCGGCGAGCGGCGACTGCGTGCTTGCTCCCGGCGTACCGTTCCGCAAAACGCGCCAGCTCCACCTTCAGCCGATCCTGCCGGCCCGCCTTCGTGTGGAGATCGATCAGACCGTTGAACGCGGTCAGCTCACGCCAGGAGTCCTCGCGGGCGTCGCGCACTTCCTTATACAGGCGCTCAGCTTCGTCGAGATTCCCCAGGTGGGAGACCGCCAGATCCGCCAGCCGGAGACGGGCCTCGTAGTCCTCGGGGTGCGCCGCGATGTGGTGCCGGTAGTGTTCCGCCGCTTCCGCGAACCTGCCCCGAATCACCGCGGTTTCGGCCACCGGATATGAGGGCGCCGGCGTGATGTTCCCTGCACCGTAGATGCTGCCGACCACACCCGACGCGAAGCGCAGCGTCATCCGTTCAACCACCCAGCCCAACGCCGCGCCGAACAGGAACGCCCCAGCGATCGTGAAGAGGTTGGCGCGCCCGAGGGCCGCCGCCCAGATCGAAAGGATTCCACCGATCACGAGACTGAAGCCGTAGATGATCATGCGGCGGTCGGGGGACGACTGCTCAGGGCGGTCGGACAATCAGTCCTCGAGATCGAGAAAGCGGGAGCGCTGTTCCGGCGTCGGGATCACACAGACCGATCCGCCGAGCCGGTGCCGATGCCGTGCCACCAACCGATAGAGGCCGTCCCGGAGAGGCCGGGGAACGAGTGTGGCGGCTGTCCCCAGCGCCCTCCAGCCCCCGCCGAGGTACCGCGCGGCTGCCATCACGGCGTCGGACCGCACGAGGTCACGACCGCCTTCGCGCCACACCACGGAGTCGGCTCCGGCACCCGGGACCCGCTCCAGCGAGGCGAAGCGCAGGTCATGTCGCGTGCCCTCGTGACGCAGCAGGAACTGCACGCTCTCCGCGCAGAACCCGCACGCACCGTCGTACAGGAGGACGGGGTCAGTCGCCGCGGGCGGAGCGGACTCGGAAGTCGAAGACATCGGGACGGCTGTAGTGTCCGCTGACATCGAGGGTGAGGGACTCGCGGGTGATCTCGCCGAGGTCGCAATCGGCGACGAGCACGGTCTCCTCGTCGAAGACGGGGCCGGCGAGGAGTTTGCCGCTCGGGGCGATGATCACCGACCCGCCCCGCACGAGGTAGTCGTCCGGGTTCGATTTCTCGGGCCGGGGCGGAAGCTCCGCAGGAAGGTCCCGGACCCGGAGGAGCGAGCCGACCGCCAACACGAAGCACCGACCCTCGAACGCATACCCCCGCGACGCCACCTGATGCATGTCCTGCACGCTGGGCCACCCTGCCACGTGGATCTCCTCGCCCGCGTTGTGCATGGCCTGGCGTGCGAGGGGCATCCAGTGCTCCCAGCAGACCAGCCCTCCCACCTGCGCCCCCGCGACCTCGACGGCCTTGAGATCATCGCCGTTCCCAAGTCCCCATATGAGGCGCTCGTGATAGGTCGGCATGAGCTTCCGATGCCGGTGCGCAAGGGTGCCGTCGGGAGCGAAGATAAGCTGCGAATTGAAGAGGGTCCGGCCCTCACGCTCGTGCACGCCGACCACGATCGCCAGGGCCAGCTCTTTCGCCAGGGCGGCGATGCGTCGCGTGGCCGGTCCGCCCACCTCCACCGCACTGGTAAACAGGCGCTCCCAGACCGCCTTGGCGCCGGCGTGACCCCAGAGCGCGGCGCCCGGCGATTCGTCCAGCCACGCCGGATATCCCGTCAGCCAGGTTTCCCCGAACGCGGCCAGCTTCGCGCCCTGGCCGGCCGCCTTGCGGGTCCACTGGTCCAGCCGGTCCAGGGATGCTTCGAGATCGAGCAGCGCGGGCGCGGCCTGTATGGCGGCAACGCGGATGGTGCGCGTGGGGACGCTCATGGTGGCAGATTGCTCAGGAAACGCATGGGTCGCAAGTTCCGTAGGGGTAGCAGAACCTCTTGGAGGAACCATGGTCGGCCTTCTGGTGGGTGTGGCGGCGCTGGTCGGCGGGTACGTCGTCTCGCGCCGCTTTGTGCGGCGCAAACTCCGGTTCGTAGATGCGGTGCAGAGTCCCGCGGCGCCTCTCATTGCCGGCGTCGTAGCGGGCGCCGTGTTCCTGCCGGTGACCATCCTGCCCCTCGTGACGGTCCTGACGGCGGCGGCATTCGGCATCGGGGTCGGAAGCGGCGTCGCGTCGGGACGGAAAGCGCTCCCGCCCGGTTCGTGAAGAACGGCTGACTTCCCGGATCAGGACGCGAGCTGCAGATTGGGGCGCTCCCCCGCGCCCACCCATTCCGAGAGGCCACGCTATGCTTCGAGCGACTGCCGTTGTCGTTCTGGGTACCGTCCTCGCCGCACCGATCATCGCCGCGCAGAGCCGCTGGGAAGACCAGGTCAATGATCAGATCAAGCGCGCCAGCCGCATCCTCGAGGAAAAAGGGTACAGCCGCACGCACGACCCCTACACCGGCTCGCTCCGCGAAGGAGAGAACGAAGCCCTCACGCTGACGCTGCACGCGGGCACCTCGTACGCCCTGCTGGGCGTCTGCGACAATGACTGCAGTGACATCGATTTCCGGCTCTACGACGCCGACGACAACGAAGTGGATTCCGACACCGAGACGGACGACGTGCCGATCGTGAAGGTCACGCCCCGCGAGACCATGCGCTACAAACTCAAAGTCATCATGGTGGCGTGCAAGACGTCGCCGTGCTTCTATGGCGTGGGAGTGTTCGGCAAAGACGCCAACTGATCGCGCCTAGCGAGCGAAGGGTCCCCGGACGTTGGCGGGATTGAACTCCACCACCTCCGGGGACGCCACCCCCGCTTTCACGTACGGATCCTCTCCCAGCACCTCCTCGAGCGACTTCCGGTCGGGCGCCGTCGCGACCAGCACTCCGCCCACCGGTGGTGACCGCCGGGCCCAGGCGACCACGATTCCGCGTCCCGCCGCGCGTTCCAGATGGGCAACGTGCTCCGCCCTGACCCGGTCCACGTCGGGGAGCGGTTTCGTATAATGCATCAGGACGACGAAGAACATGGTGACCTCATAGCCCGGGCAGCTCCGGACCGGCAGGGGTGGGTAGCGCGTGAACCGGGGATCAGATTCGGCCCGCCCGCAGCGGTAAAAGGTCGACCCCCGGCGGTTGGTGGAGGGTTTGGCCCAGCGGCACGTGAGGCAGAGGCCCACCGAATCCAGGAGCGTCATGAGGGGAATATCGGAGCGGGCGTGCCCAAGTCGCTATGGCGCAGCGCCCGCGCCACGTCAGATTCTATGGTCATGGAGTCATCCCCCGAGGCGGAAATCCCCCCTGAGCTCATGGTCGAGTACCGGCGCGCCGTAGCCAGCCAAGTCGCGGCCATCAAGGCGTGCGCCGACCGCCTCGCCACCCATCCCGCCGACCGGGATGCGCTCGAAACGTTCCGGCGCGAAGTGCACAAGGTCCACGGCTCTGCGGGGTCCTACGGCTTTCCCGAAGCGTCCGAGCTCGCCGCCGGCATGGAGGAGACCGCGAAGGACTGGATTCAGCACGCCGACGATGTCCAGCTCGACCGGGGGGCGCTCGCGCGCTGGTTCATGGAGCGCATCACCGACTTCATCAAGCCGCCGGCCCCGGACGCCGCCGCCGCCAGGTCCGCCCGTACGCTCTCGGGCGAGGTCGAGGCCCCCGAAGTCATCAGCATCGAGGACGACCACTCCCTGGCCGAGCTGCTGGCGTACGGGCTGGCGAGCCGGGGATACCGGTTTCTCACCATCCGGAACGGCGCCGAGGCGCTGGAGGCCCTGCTGCAGCTGAAGACGGGCGGCCGCCGGCCCCTCGTGCTCCTCGACGTTGACCTCCCCGGCCTCGACGGTTTCTCACTCTTCGAACGCCTGGAAACGGAGCGCCCCGGCGCGTACCGCGTGGTGTTCACGAGCGTGCACAGCACCGAAGATGAGCAGATGCGAGCTCTCGAGGCGGGCGCCCTCGACTATCTCGTCAAGCCGATCAGCCTGCGCGTGGTGCTGGAGAAGGTCCGCCGCTGGGTGGGGAGGTGACGGCCCGGCATCTGGTGCTCATCGCGGCGCTGGTGCAGGGGGGGTTCCTCGCCGCCCTGCTCGTTCTCATCGTCGTCAACCGGTGGTGGCGGCTCGCGCGCCGTGCCGCCGTCCAACCCCTGCGTGAAGCTGCGGAGCAGCAATTCCGCCGCTGGGCCGCCGGAGACGCGGGAGTGGACGCCGTGGCGGCGGCGCTGGCGCCGTTGCCCTCGCCCATCGCGATCGAGCGCCTCGCGGCCTGGAGCTCGCGAGTTCCGCTGGATCGCTGGCCTGCGCTCACCCAGGCGTTGAGTCATGCCCGCTGGGGAGAGAAGCTCCGGCGCAGTGCCCGGTCCCGCCGCTGGTGGAAGCGGCTCGAGTCGGCCCGCTTCCTCGCCGCCGCCGGCCTGCCCGACGATGCACCGACCCTGGCGTTGCTGATCAGAGACCCGCATCCCGCGGTCCACCTCGCCGCCGTGTCGTCGCTCAATCACGTCAACTCCGCCGAGTTGGCGGAGGCAGCCATCGATCAGCTGCCGCGGCTGCCGATTCATGTAGGGATGTACTTCGCCATGGCTCTGCGGCGGGGCCGCCAGGTTGCAGTCCCACTCTTCGATCAACGGCTGACCCGCGTGGACGACCCGGCCCTGCCCCGCATCGCCGAGTACGCGGCGCGGCTGCAGGAACCCTCGCTCCGTCCGCGTTTCACCGCGCTGGCGAAGCATCCCAACAAGGAGGTCCGCGCGCAGGCGGCCCGCGCGCTGAGCGGGCTGCCCCACGCCGAGTCGCAGGCGGCATTGCTGATCTTGCTGAACGACGAGGCCTGGGTGGTCCGCGCGCAGGCCGCGCGCGGACTCGGGCTCCTCGCGGCAACGCAGGCGGTGCCCTCGTTGCGCAAGGCGCTCCGCGATCCGGAGTGGTGGGTCCGCCTCCGGGCGGCCCTCGCGCTCACGCGCTTCGGCGGCGTGGGACGCGACGCACTCCTTCAGGAGGAGCGCGGTCCCGACCCCGGCGCCCGCAACGTCACCGAGCTCGTGCTCGGCCTCTCGCCGCAGGCGCTGGCGGAGTACGCCACGTGACGCACCTCATCCTCGCCGTCGAGGCGGTGATTCTCGTCTACTTCCTGGCCCTGAACTCGTTCTACGGCCTCTTGCTCTTCATGTCGATCCCGGAGGTCTGGGAACAGACTCGCCTCGCGGAAGACGAGGATCTCCAGAAGCTGATGCTCTCGGACGCGCTCCCGCCGCTCACCGTCATGGTCCCCGCCCACAACGAGGGAGCGACGATCCAGTCGAGCGTCACGGCCATGCTGACCCTCGAGTACCGGCAGTACGAGGTCGTGGTGGTGAACGATGGGTCGGAAGACGACACGATGGATCGCCTGCGCGAAGCATTCGATCTCTACGAGGTGCCGCGGATCTATCCTGAAACCATCATCACCAAGCCGATACGGGCGGTGTACCGCTCGCGTACCCGCACCCGGCTCACCGTCATCGACAAGGAGAATGGCGGCAAAGCGGACGCCCTGAATGCCGCCATCAACGCCTCCCGCTACCCGCTCGTGATCGCCGTGGATGCGGACACCCTCATCGAGCCCGATGCCCTGCTCCGTCTCACCCGCCCCTTTCTTCTCGGCGGCAATGTCGCGGCGGTGGGCGGCACCATCCGCGTGGCCAACGACTGCACGGTGGAGCATGGCCGGGTGCTCGACCCGCGCGTTCCCCGGTCGTTCCTGCCCGGCGTGCAGGTGGTCGAATACCTCCGCGCCTTTCTGTTCGGCCGCCTGGGCTGGAACCGCCTGGGCGGCAACCTGATCATCTCCGGTGCCTTCGGGCTCTTCCGGCGGGAATACCTGCTCACCATCGGGGGCTACCTCACCGACAGCGTAGTCGAGGACATGGACGTCGTCGTGCGTCTCCACCGCCACCTGCGCGAGCGGAAGATTCCGTACGTCATGCCCTTCATTCCGGACCCGGTCGCGTGGACCGAAGTACCCTCGACCCTGGCCGTCCTGGGCAGCCAGCGCGAGCGGTGGCACCGCGGCCTCATCGCGGCGCTTTGGACCTACCGCGACATGCTGTTCAACCCCCGGTATGGACAGGTGGGCCTGGTCGCGGTGCCGTTCTTCGTCTTCGGCGAGATGCTGGCTCCGGTGGTGGAAGTGGTGGGATATGTGATCGCCATCCTCGCCGTCGCGACGGGCCGCGTAGATCCCATCTTCGCCATCCTCTTCTTCCTCTTTGCCTGGGGCTACGGGCTCTGCCTGTCCATCTGGGGCGTGGTGCTCGAGGAGACCTCATTCCGGAAGTACCGCCGGGCGGGCGACCTGGGGCGGCTGCTGCTCTATGCCCTGCTCGAGAACTTCGGGTACCGCCAGTGCACGGTGTGGTGGCGGCTCAAATCGTTCTGGGCCGCCTGGCGGCGCCGGAAGACGTGGGGAGAGATGACCCGAACGGGCTTCGGAGGCCCGCGCCAGTCACGCCTGTACGCACAATCACCCAGCGGGATGTGGCAGAAGGTGGACTAGCCGTAGATTAGGGGATGCCCGAGCTGAATCCGCAGATCTCCCTCACGGTCAACGGCGAGCCGGCGCAGGTCGCCTTCGCGCCTCACAAGACCCTCCTCGAGGTGCTCCGCGAGGATCTGGGACTGACCGGCACCAAACACGGCTGCGAGCTCGGCGAATGCGGCACCTGCGCGGTCCTGGTGGACGGCGTGCCCGTTCTCTCCTGCCTCGTGTTGGGCCTCACGTGTGCCGGGAGATCCGTGAAGACCGTGGAAGGGATGGCGCACGGTGCCCGGCTCCACCCGCTGCAGGAAGCCTTTGCGGACCTGGGGGCGGCCCAATGTGGGTACTGCACGCCCGCCATTCTGCTCGTCGCTGAAGCCCTCCTCGCCTCGAATCCACGCCCCAGCCGTGATCAGATCAAGGAGACGCTGGCCGGCAACCTCTGCCGCTGTACCGGCTACATCAAGATCTAC
>DATBCM010000036.1:0-1703 GCA_036270455.1 Gemmatimonadales bacterium
GCCGAGTCACAGCGCCAGCAGAACGGATAGGTGTGGGTGATGGGCTTGGTGTCGAGCCACCGGCCGTCATGCTTCAGCCGGTCGATCACCAGGCGGTTCGTCTCCTTGTCGGTGACGAGCTTGCCCTCGATCTCCGGCCAGCGGGTGCCCTGGAAGGTGCCATCGGCGGCGACCGGGTTCACGAACGCGAGCCCGTACTGCTGGGAGACCGCGTAGTCGTCCGCGCCGAAGGCGGGCGCCATGTGAACGAGCCCCGAGCCCTCTTCCGCCGATACGAATCCCCCGCCGACGACGACGCCGCGCTGGCCTTCCTGGGGGAGCGGCACCACTTCGAGGGGCCGCGTGTACCGGAGCCCGATCAGATCACGGCCGAGAAACCCTTTGACCCGATTGCCGGACGCGAGCACCTTGCCGCCGACGTGGATCGACGACGCGAGCGCCGACGCCGCGATGTAGCGGACCCCGTCGAGCTCTTACTCGCCGTACTCGAGATCGGGGTGCACCGCGACGGCCACGTTGGCGAGGAGCGTCCACGGGGTCGTGGTCCAGATCACGAGGTGGCGGTTGGGTTCCTTCTCGAGCGGGAACGAGACGAACACCGAGTTGGTCTGGACGCTTTCATAGCCCTGGGCCAGCTCGTGCGAGGAGAGCGCCGTACCGCAGCGCGGGCAATAGGGGAGCACCTTGTAGCCGCGATAGAGCAGCGCCTTGTCGTAGAGGCGGCGCAGGAGCCACCAGACCGACTCGATGTAATCGTTCGAGTAGGTGACGTACGGATGCTCGTAGTCGAGCCAGTACCCCACCCGGTCCGAGAGCGATTCCCAGTCGGTCTTGTAGGTGAAGACCGACTCCCGGCAGAGTTTGTTGAACGCCTCGACGCCGTACGCGTCGATTTCCTTCTTGCCGGAGATCTTGAGCTGCTTCTCTACCTCGATCTCCACCGGCAGGCCATGGGTGTCCCACCCGGCGATGCGCGTAACGCTCTTCCCCTGCATCGACTGGAACCGGCAGATCAGGTCCTTGATGGTCCGGGCGAAGACGTGGTGGATGCCGGGGCGGCCGTTGGCGGTGGGCGGACCTTCGAAGAAGACGAAGGGGGGCCCATAGCGCGCGCTTTCCTGGACGCGGGGAAAGAGGCGCTCGTGCTTCCACGTCGCGAGGAGCTGTTTCTCCAGCGCGTCCGCGGTGAGATCAGCAGGCAGTTGCGGGTACGGCATCAGGTGCGAAACCGGGTCCCCGAGTGGGTCACCCGTCCTGCCGTTCCAGGGCCCGGAGCTCGGCGGCCTGGCGCTCGAGGAGCGCCCGGAAACCCGCCAGGTATCCCTGGAATTGCCGCTGGACTTCGGCCACGCGCTCGCGGATGTCGGCCTCCGACTTGCGCGCGTCGTCCGCGATCTTCCGCGCCTCGGCCTGCGCCTCCCGGTTGATCACCTGCGCCTGCCGTTCGGCCGTCTCGCGCGTCTCGGCCCGGAGCTGCTGCGCGGCGACGAGCGCCTCGTTCATGGCGGCCTCACGCTCGCGGAACACCCGGAGCTGCTCGGTGAGCGCGGACACCCGCTCCTCGAGCACCGAACGCTCGCGGATCACTTTCTCCAGCTCGTCCGCCACCCGCATCCGGAAGTCCTCGACGCCCATCGGGTCATAGCCCCGCAGGGTGCGACGGAACTCCTGTCGCCGGATGTCGAGCGGCGACAGGAGTTCCG
>DATBCM010000037.1:0-4648 GCA_036270455.1 Gemmatimonadales bacterium
ATTGCCCCGACGAGCGCAAGTTCGCCGTCGTGGAGCGGGCGGCGAAGCACTTCGGCGCGAAGTACCCCGTCTCGACCCTGGACGGGGTGCGGATGACATTCCCTACGGGCTGGGGACTGATCCGCGCCTCCAACACGCAACCCGTGTTGGTCCTGCGATTCGAAGCCGCATCGGCCCCCGATCTCGAGCGCTACCGTGCCGAAGTCGAGGGCTGGCTCGCACAGAACGCGGGAGGCCCGGGGTGACCCGGCGGCGCTGGGCGCTGCTGGGCGCCGCGGCCCTTCTGGTCGTGGTGCTCGTCGGGGGCCGCTGGTCCGCGATGCAGACCGCCGAGCGCGCCTGGGCCGCCACCATTCCGCACGGGGCCGCGTATCTCCGGATCCTCGTCTGGGCCCGCTCCGTCCAGTGGATCGTCGCGCTCGCCGCGATGTTGTGGGGCGTTGGGCATTGCTACGGCGTCTACCGCGCCATTGGCTCCGTCCAGATGCCCCGGCGGTTGGGGGACATCGAGATCGTGGAGGCGGTCCCGCACCGGCTCCTGATCGCCGTGATGCTCATTGGCGGCCTGGCCTACGGCGGCATCCTCAGCTGGGCCATCGGTGACGTCTGGCGGCCCTTACTCCTCGCCACCGCGCCTCCGCACTTCGGCGTCACCGACTCCATACTCCACCGGGATCTCGGCTACTACGTCGGCGAGCTGCCCTGGGCGCGCACCAAGCAAGGCATGCTGCTCCTCGCCTCATTGAGCGCCGCCTGCCTCATCGCCATCCTCTACACATCCATCGGCTCGATTCGCTTCCACCGCGGGCGCCTCGCGGCCAGCCCGCACGCGCGCACCCACCTCGGGGTGACGCTCGCCGCGCTGGCGCTCGCGTTCGTGTGGGGGGCGTTCCTGGATCCCGCGGAAACCGTGACCGGACTGGTCGGGCCGATCACGCAGCAGGCCATCGCCATCCGCGGACCCGGTGCCGACGCGGTCACGCTGGTCGCGCTGGTCACGGCAGCCATCAGCGCGGCGTGGGGATGGTGGGACCGCCCCGGCGTCCTAGGCACGACCTGGCTCGCTCTCCTGATCACCATGCTCGCCGCCTACGTCATCCTGCCGCCTGCAACCCGGCAGCTCGGACCGCTGTCGCACGAAGACAGCCTCATGCTCGATGAGAAGGGCGTGCTGGAAGGTGTGGCGTTCGGCGCGACTCCCGAGCCCTGGACTCTCGCCGCACCTTCGCCTGCGGCGGCCGTCGCCTCCATTCCGGTCTGGGACCAGGCCCGGATCCGGACGCGGGCCCAGCGCGACAGCGCGGTGGGGCAGGGACTCACGGTCTACAACCTGACCCTCGATCGCGGGGGGCATTGGCTCCTCGGCCTCGCACCCGACGGCACCGGACTCCTGCGCGTGTCCCCGCAGCCGACCTGGGATGCGGTCCATGAGGGCGTCTGGGCACACGCGCCGGGCCCCGTCGAAGCGCGCGAGGCGGATTCGACGCTGCTGTTCATCCGGGCACCCGGCGCTCCGGCGACCACCTGGTTCGGCGGCGGCTTCCTGGATTACGCGGTAGTGGATTCAGGCGCCACCGGCATTCCGCTCACCGGGACGTGGCGCCGGCTGGCCCTGGCGTGGACGCTGCAGGCTCCGGAGCTCGCGCGCAGTGCGGTGGCAGGGCGAACCCTGCTGTGGCGCCGGGACGCCGTGGAGCGGTTCGAAGCGCTCGCCCCCTTCGCCCGGTTCGAGCGGGCCGTCCCCGTCCTCATCCGGGACTCGCTGTGGTGGGTGTCTTGGGGCTCCGTCGAGGAAGAAGCGTTCCCCCTGGTCGACACCGAAGTGGTGAACGGCCGGATCGTCCGGTACCGGCAGTCCGGCCTGGTCGGCGCGGTGAACGCCGTCACGGGATCGACCGGGCTCTGGCTGGCGCCGCGGACCGATTCCCTCACCGCGGCCTGGGCGCGGATCGAATCACCCCTCATCGCGCCGGCGGACTCGATCCCCTCCGCCCTGCGGAGCGCCTTGCCGTACCCGGCCGAGGCCTTCGGCATCCAGTCGCGGATCCTCGCCCGCGATGCCATTCCGCTTCCCGATTCCACGTCCCGCTGGCTTCCCCTGGCGCCCGAGCCCTTCGCCCTGGTGGCCCGCGGCCCGGGCGACACCGCCCCAGCCACCTGGTACACGCAAGCCTACGTCGACTCCGCGCGGCATAGCACCTTCGGCGGCATCCTGGCGGGGACGATGACGAGGACGGGCCCGCGACTGTTCCTCTGGACCCCCAAGCCGCTGCCGATCCCCGTGCTGCTGTTCGGCGATCGGGAGCGGCGGTCCGGGACGCAGCGAGTCTGGCCCACCGATGCCGGCGTCCTGACCGTTCAGGCGCGCTTTTTCGAGCCCGAAGGGGTGTCTCCGCCGGCGAGATTGGAGAGCGTCTACGTCTCACTGGGTGCGGACGTGGCCTCGGACGCATCGGCATCGGGAGCGCTCAAGGCGCTGTTGCGGGGGCCGGAGCTCGCCAACGGCAGCCCCGCCGCCGGCCTGCGCCATGCCCGGAGCCTGTTCGCCCGGATGGACTCGGCCCTGGCTGCCGGCCAGCTCTCGCGGTTCGGAGTGCTCTACGACAGCCTGCGCGCCTTGCTGCGCGCCACTTCGCGAGGCGTTGCCCCCCCCAGCGGGCCCCGCTAGGTTGCGCCGCCGTGACTCCAGGGACGATCGTCGTGGCGCTGGGAGGGAACGCGGTCGCTCCGCAGGGGGAGCGACCCACCATCGCCAATCAATTTCGCCATACCCGTCAGAGCCTGGCGCCCATCGTGGAGCTGGCCCGGGCCGGGTGGGGCATCGCCCTGGTGCACGGCAACGGCCCGCAGGTGGGGGACGAGCTGGCGCGCAACGAGCTCGCCGCTGATCAGCTGGAACCGCTGCCCCTCGGCGTACTGGTCGCGGCCACGGCGGGCTGGATGGGATACATGATCCAGCAGTCGCTGCAGAACGCCCTCCTTCGCGCCGGCGTGGAACGCCAGGTGGTCACCGTGGTGACGCAAACCCTCTGCGACGCCGCCGACCCCGATCTGCGCCGCCCCACCAAGCCGATCGGCCACGCCCTCGATGCGACGACCCGGCAACGGCTCGAAGCGCGGGGCCAGGCGGTGCGGGAAGACCGGCCGGGACGGTGGCGGCGTCTCGCCCCGAGCCCCAAGCCGGTGCGGGTCGTGGAGCGGAAGATGATCGCGGACCTCGTGGCCCGGGGTCACATCGTGGTGGCGTGCGGCGGAGGAGGTCCCCCGGTGTACGAGGATCCCCAGCTCGGGATCGAGGGACTCGACGCCGTGGTGGACAAGGATCGGGTGGCGGCAGTGCTGGGTCGCGAGCTCAAGGCGAAGGCCCTGCTCATCCTCACGGACGTGGATGCGGTCTACACCCAGTTCGGCACCGCTCATCAGGAACGCCTCGGGAAGATCTCGCTCCGCGACGCCGAACGGCTCCTGGGCAGTGACGAGCTGGGGTCGGGCAGCATGCGTCCCAAGGTGGAGGCTGCGGCGGATTTCATCCGGACCGCGGGGAAGGGTGCTCGGGCGGTGATCGCCGAGCTGTCGAAGGGATTGGAAGCGTTGGCGGGTGCGGCCGGCACGACTATCACGAAGGAGAACGGGTGAATCTGCACGAATACCAGGCGCGGGATATCCTCAAGAAGGCCGGGATCCCGATGCCCGAAGGCGCAGTGGCGTCAACTCCGGCGGAGGTAAAAACCATCGCGCAGCAGCTCGGTGGCACCGTCGTGGTCAAAGCGCAGGTGCACGCCGGCGGCCGGGGTAAGGCCGGCGGCGTCAAACTCGCGAAGTCGCCGCAGGAGGCGGAGCAAGTCGCTGCGAAGATTCTCGGGATGCAGATCAAGGGGCTCACCGTGGAGAAGGTCCTCGTGGTGCCCGCTGCCGATATCGCCTCCGAGAGCTACGTCGGCTTCATCGTGGACCGCGCCACCCAGCGGCCGGTGCTCATGGTGAGCGCGGCCGGGGGCGTCGACATCGAGGAAGTCGCAGCCAAGACCCCCGAGAAGATCCATCGCCTGCCGGTAGACCCCCGCTACGGGCTCCTGCCGCACCAGGCGCAGGGGCTGGCGTTCCATCTCTACAAGGACGTCACCCAGGTGCGGCAGGCCGCGGATCTCATGCGGCGGCTCTACGACGTGGTGTACGCGGTCGGCGCGTCCCTCGCCGAGATCAACCCGCTGGTGACGACGCCAGACGGCAAGGTGCAGGCTCTGGACGCGAAGATCGTGGTCGACGACAACGAACTCGATCGGCATCCGGAAATCGCGGCGCTGCGGGACGCCGCGTCCGAGGCGCCTTCGGAAGTCCAGGCGCGCGAGGCCGGCCTCACGTTCATCAAGCTCGACGGCTCCGTGGGCTGCTGTGTCAACGGCGCCGGTCTCGCGATGGCGACCATGGACCTGGTGAAGTACTACGGCGGGGAGCCCGCCAACTTTCTGGACATCGGGGGCTCGTCGAATCCTCAGAAGGTGGTCAACGCCCTGAGGATCATCACGTCCGATCCGAACGTGAAGGCGATCCTCTTTAACATCTTCGGCGGTATCACGCGGTGCGACGACGTCGCCAACGGCATCGTGCAGGCCACCAGCGCCTTTCCCTTGAAGGTGCCGATGGTGAT